>JAMPAE010000082.1 GCA_023667385.1 Ruminococcus sp. | reverse complement strand
CTGTATGTACACTGCAAAGCACGCAATGCTTATCAGAGAAAAATATCCTGACGTTAATGTTCACGTTTTCTATATTGATGTTCGTACCCCCGGTAAGAACTTCGATGAGTTTTACAGAAGAGCAGTTGAACAGTATAACGTTGATTATATCAAAGGTATGGTCGGCAAGGTTTGGGAAAACGAGGAGGGCCGCCTGACAGTTCAGGCTGTTGACCTTCTTGCAAACAGAAGAATTATGCTCGACACAGACATGGTTGTTCTTGCTGCCGCAATTGAACCAAGCAGCGGTGTTAAGGACATTGCAACAATGCTCACAGCAAGCATTGACACAAATAACTTCCTCACAGAAGCTCATCCGAAGCTTCGTCCGGTTGAAAGCCCAACAGCAGGCGTGTTCCTTTCAGGTGTATGTCAGGGTCCGAAAGATATTCCGGAAACAGTTTCACAGGCAGGCGCAGCAGCAGTTAAGGTTATCGGCCTGCTTGCAAAGGATAAGCTTGTGACAAACCCGTGCACAGCTTCTCCGAACGAGCTGATGTGCAACGGCTGTTCATCATGCGAAAGAGTTTGCCCATATGGCGCAATTGATTATGTTGACAAGGAAGTTAACGACCACGGCAAAAGAGAAGTGCGCAGAATTGCTCGTGTTAACTCTGCTCTTTGCCAGGGCTGCGGTGCTTGTACGGTTGCTTGTCCGTCAGGCGCAATGGACCTCAAGGGCTTCAGCAACAGACAAATTATGGCGGAGGTAGATGCAATATGCAAGTAAGTGAAAACACAAACGAAGCAAAAGAATTCAAGCCTCTGATTGTTGCATTTTGCTGCAACTGGTGCAGCTATGCGGGTGCGGACCTTGCAGGTACAAGCCGTCTGTCATACCCCGCAGAGGTAAAAATCATCAGAGTTCCGTGCTCATGCCGTGTTAACCCGATGTTCATCCTCAAGGCATTTGAAAGAGGAGCAGACGGTGTTATCATGTGCGGCTGTCATCCCGGTGACTGCCACTACAGCACAGGTAACTATTACGCAAGAAGAAGAATGACACTTTTGTTCAGTATGCTCGACTTCCTTGGAATTGACAGAGCAAGAACAAGAGTTGAGTGGGTTTCCGCAGCCGAAGGTCAAAAGTTCTCAATCGTTATGAATGACTTCGCAAAAACGATTCACGAACTTGGCGAGAATGTAAAGTTGGGAGATTTAAGATGCAAAAAACAGCAGGATTAATTAAGAAAAGAGTCGCTGAGCTTCTTGCAGACGGCACTGTCACAAAAGTCCTCGGCTGGACAACAGGCGACTTCTTCTATGATGTTACTCCGGCTTTCTTCGCAACAGCAGAGGAAACGGAGAACCTTGTTTACGGCAGCTTCTGCGGCGCAAATTTGAGCAAATATCTCATCAATGCGTGCAAAGAGCTGACTGAGGGCAAAATTCTTGTTTTGCTCAAGCCCTGTGACAGTTACAGCTTCAATCAGCTTCTCACAGAGCACAGAATTGACAGAGATAAAATTTATGTCATCGGTGTTGGCTGCAAAGGTATGCTCGACATTGAAAAAATCAAAGCAATGGGTATCAAGGGTGTTACCAAAGTCATTGACAACGGCAACAAGCTTGACATCAAAACAATTTATGGTGGCAAAACCTGCAGCCGCAAAGATGCAATGCTTGAAAAGTGCCTTTGCTGCAAAGGTAAGGATCATAAGGTATTCGATGAAGTGATCGATCCTGAGCCTGAAACCGAGCAGGAAAAAGCAGATCGCTTTGCACTTGTTACTGAGCTTGAAAACATGACAAGCGAAGAAAGATTTGCATTCTGGAACGCTGAGCTTTCAAAATGCATCAGATGTAACGCTTGCAGAAACGTATGCCCGGCTTGTAGCTGCATGAAGTGCGTTTTTGACAACCCTGTTTCAGGCGCAGCAAGCAAAGCAAATGCAGACACCTTTGAAGAAAAAATGTTCCACATCATCAGGGCTTTCCACGTTGCAGGAAGATGCACAGACTGCGGCGAATGCTCAAGAGTTTGCCCACAGGGCATTCCGCTTCATCTGCTTAACCGCAAGTTCATCAAGGATATTGACGAGCTTTACGGCGATTACCAGGCAGGCGAGGAAGCAGGCTCAAGGGCTCCGCTTGTTAACTTCACCTTTGATGATGCAGAACCTTCAATCGTTCATGAGAGGGGGAACAACTGATAATGTATTTCATTGAAAAAGCAAACCTCAACGGTTTATTTGAAAAAGTTTCTCAGTCCTCTTCTGTTTATATGCCGATTAAAAAGGCTGATCAGGTCAATTTCTATAAATGGGAAAACGGACTTGAATATTGTGAAGATGCGCTGAAAACAGTTAAATCTGCAAAAGACCTTTTCTTCCCTCAGACTGAGAACATCGTTTCATTCAAAAGGGACGGCAAGAAAATTACAGTTGAAACAAACGAGCTTCCAACAGAAAGAACAGTTCTTTTCGGTGTGAGAGCTTGCGACGCAAAAAGCTTCAGCATCCTTGACAGCGTTTTCCTTTCGGAGCCTGCTGACAGCTTCTATAAGGCAAGGCGTGAAAACGGTGTTGTAATCACAACTGCTTGTTCAGCTCCGGAAGAAACCTGCTTCTGCGGCGTATTCGGCATTGACCCTGCAAACCCGGGCGCAGATATTCAGACATGGTTTGTCGGCGACAAGCTTTATTGGGAGCCGCTGACCGAAAAGGGCGAAGCATTCACTCAGGAATTTGCTGAGCTTCTCACTTCATGCGACAGCAGCGAGGTTGACGGCGAAAAAGCAAAGATCAACGAAATCACAAAGCAGCTTCCGCTTAACTCACTTTCACTTGAAGGCTGGGGCGGCGACAAAACAGAAGAAAAGTTTGATGCACCCGAATGGGCAGAGCTGAGCCAGGCTTGCCTCGGATGCGGTGCCTGCACCTTTGTTTGCCCAACCTGTCAGTGCTATGATGTTCGTGACTACGACAGCGGTCACGGAGTTAAAAGATACCGCTGCTGGGACTCATGTATGTTCAGCGATTTCACAATGTGCGCTCACGGAACAAACAGACCCACTCAGCTTCAGCGCTTCAGGCAGAGATTTATGCATAAGCTTGTATATTTCCCTGCAAACAATAACGGCGAATTTTCATGCGTAGGCTGCGGCAGATGTGTAAGCAAATGCCCAATCTCAATGAACATCGCAAAAGTAATCAAAACTTTCGGAGGTGACAATAAATGAGTTGTTCATGTTCATCAGGTGATAAGCTCGTGCCGATTGAGGCAGTTGTCACCGAAATCAGAACCGAAACACCGGATGTAAAAACATTCAGAGTTGTTGGCAAAGACGGCACAAACTGCTTTGATCATCAGCCCGGTCAGTGCGCAATGCTCACAATCCCCGGTGTGGGTGAGGCTATGTTCTCAATCACATCTTCACCAACAGAAACCGCTTATAAGGATTTCAGCATCAAAAGATGCGGACTTCTCACTGAGTATCTTCACGGAATGGAAGTTGGTCAGGAAATCGGCATCAGAGGACCTTTCGGCAGACCGTTCCCGGTTGACACTGAGTTCAAAGGTAAGGATCTTCTCTTCATTGCCGGCGGTATCGGACTTGCTCCGCTTCATTCAGTAATTAACTATGTCAGAGCAAACCGTGAAAACTACGGTAAAATCGACATTCTTTATGGTTCAAGAAGTGCTGATGACCTTGTTGACTATGATGAAATCATCAACGAATGGTCAAAGGAAGACGGCATCAATGTTTATCTCACAATCGACAGAGAGCAAGAGGGATGGGATGGCCACGTTGGCTTTGTTCCAAGCTATCTGAAAGAAATCGGTTTTGAGCCGGATGCAAACAGAATCGCAGTCCTTTGCGGACCGCCGATTATGATTAAATTCGTTCTTGCCGGTCTTATTGAAATGGGCTTTGACAAAACTCAGGTTTACACAACTCTTGAGCTGAAAATGAAATGCGGAATCGGCAAATGCGGAAGATGCAACATCGGAAGCAAGTATGTCTGCAAAGACGGCCCTGTTTTCCGCTGTGATGAAATTGACGAATTGCCGAATGAATATTAATCGGAGGTGTTGAAAATGGAACAAATGGTAAATATTTATATAATGGGTAAAAAATATTCAGTTCCTGCAAGTCTCACAATCATGACTGCAACTGAGTATGCAGGCTATAAATATGTCAGAGGTTGCGGTTGCCGCAACGGTTTCTGCGGTGCCTGTGCCACAATTTACAGAATCAAAGGTGAGTTTGACATTAAAACAGGTCTTGCTTGCCAAACACAGGTTCAGGAGGGTATGTACATCGCTTCTCTCCCGTTCTTTCCAACAAAGAAGGCTGAATATGACATCAACGGAGTTACTCCGTCTGAGCAGATCATGATGGAGCTTTATCCTGAAATCTATAGCTGCATCGGCTGCAACGCCTGCACAAAGGCTTGCCCGCAGAGCCTTCCCGTAATGCAGTACATCGCATATGCACAGCGTGGTGAATATAAAAAATGCGCAGATGCATCATTCGATTGCGTTGCCTGCGGAATCTGCACATCAAGATGCCCGGCAGGAATCACTCATCCGCAGGTTGCAGTGCTTGCAAGACGTCTTACCGGTAAGTATATCGCTCCTGAGTCAAAGCATTTGACAAAGAGAGTTGACGAAATCGTAAAAGGCGAGCATGAGCAGCTCATCGAGCAGGTTATGCAAAAGCCGATTGAAGAGCTTAAAGAGCTTTACAACACAAGAGAAATTGAGAAATAAGGAGGGACTTAAAAATGTTGACTGAAGAAATGCGTGCTTCAATTAAAAAGGTTGAAGCAACAAGAAGTGCCAGAATCGGTATGGAGCTTCGCAAAATGACCGCAGATGAAAAGGATGCCCTTCTTAAAGAATATCATCCTGACTACAAAGATGCAGGCTTTGAAACACTTAACGTTGGCCCGAACAAAGGCGAAAAAGTTCCTGCTGAACTTCGTCATCTGCTTGAGGGTAAGAGCCGTGTTCTCGGCGCTGACATCGACCTTTCAAATCCTGATTATGACGTTGACGTTCTCGTTATCGGCGGCGGCGGAGCAGGTTCATCTGCTGCAATTGAAGCCCACAACGCAGGCGCAAACACAATGATTGTCACAAAGCTTCGCATCGGCGATGCAAACACAATGATGGCTGAGGGCGGCATTCAGGCTGCTGACAAGGAGAATGACTCTCCTGCAACTCACTATCTTGATGCTCTTGGCGGAGGACACTTTGCAAACAAGCCTGAGCTTCTCAAAAAGCTTGTTTGTGACGCTCCGATTGCAATCAAATGGCTCAATGAGCTTGGTGTTATGTTCGATAAAGAAGAAGACGGCACAATGGTTACCACCCACGGCGGCGGTACATCAAGAAAGAGAATGCACGCTTGCAAGGACTATTCAGGTGCTGAAATCATGCGTGTTCTTCGTGACGAAGTTTGGAACCTCGGCATCCCCGTTGTTGACTACACTTCAGCAATCGAACTTATTAAGGATACAGACGGCAAAATCGGCGGCGCTGTTTTGCAGAACATGGAAACAGGCGAACTGCTTGTTGCAAAGGCAAAAACAGTTGTAATCGCAACCGGCGGCGCAGGAAGACTTCACTATCAGGGCTTCCCGACCTCTAACCACTACGGTGCAACGGCCGATGGTCTTGTTCTTGGCTACAGAGCAGGCGCAGAGCTTCTTTATGCTGACACAATTCAGTATCATCCAACAGGCGTTGCTTATCCGTCACAGATTTTCGGCGCACTTGTTACCGAAAAGGTACGTTCAATCGGTGCATTGCTTGTTAACGTTGACGGTGAAGCATTCATGAACCCGCTTGAAACCCGTGACGTAACAGCTTCTTCAATCATTCGTGAATGCACAACAAGAGGCAAGGGTATCCCGACACCGGGCGGCGGATTCGGCGTTTGGCTTGACACCCCGATGATTGAAATGATTCATGGCGAAGGCACAATTGAAAAGAGAATCCCTGCAATGCTTCGCATGTATCTCCAATATGGCATTGATATGAGAAAAGAGCCGATTCTTGTTTATCCGACCCTTCATTATCAGAACGGCGGACTCAAGATTTCGGTTAACGGCATGACAGATGTTGAAAACCTGTTTGTTGCAGGTGAAGCAGTTGGAGGAATCCACGGCAGAAACCGCCTTATGGGTAACTCACTTCTTGACATCATCGTATTCGGACGCAATGCAGGTCAGAACGCAGCCGCAGCAGCTAAGAACACAACAGTTGGTGAGCTTACGCTCAGCCATGTTGACGCATTCCAGAAAGAGCTTGATGCAGCAGGCGTTGAAAGCGATTGTGTATCTCCGAAGCTTCTTCCGGATTACGCAAGAAAAGTTTAAAATCGGAGGAATTTCATAATGACTATTTTCGGCGGAGCGTTATCCATCACAGGTATTACGTTTTTAATGTTTTCAATTGCAATCATTGCCGCTTTAGGTTATGCCCTCGGTCGTATTACGATTAAGGGCGTAAGCCTCGGCACAGCAGGCGTTTTCATTGTGGCTCTTCTTTACGGTGCAGTGCTTTCAAAAGTTATTGAAAGCACACTTGTTCAGACTGTTGCAGGTGAAGCAGTCAGCTACAGCACAAATGCGTTAAAAATTGTTGAAAACATCGGACTTATCCTTTTTGTAACTTCAGTTGGTTTCATTGCAGGACCGAGCTTCTTCAAAAATCTCAAGCAGAACTATAAATCATACATACTTCTCGGCCTTGTAATCATTCTTGCCGGTGCCGGCACTTGCGTGGCTTGTTTCTATGTTGGCAGAGGTGCTGAAAGCGACCCGAAGGAATTTGTTGCAATGCTTGTAGGTCTTCTTTCAGGCTCACTGACAAGCACACCTGCTTTTTCAGCGGCAAAAGCAACTGTTGCAGCGCAAT
>JAMPAE010000081.1 GCA_023667385.1 Ruminococcus sp. | reverse complement strand
TTGTAAAATGTTCAAAATGAGTCAGAATCATTTGATTGAATAAAAAACAAATTTGGAGGACAAAACTATGGATAAACAAGTATTAATTGAAACTTCAGCCCGCCATGTTCATGTCAGTGAACGTGTTCTCGGCATCCTTTTCGGAGAGGGCTATGAGCTGACAAAGAAAAAGGAGCTTTCTCAGCCCGGTCAGTATGCCTGCGAAGAAAGAGTTGCAGTTGTTGGCCCGAAGAGCAGCTTCCCTGCCGTGTCAATCCTCGGTCCTGTCAGAAAAGAAACTCAGGTTGAGCTTTCTGCAAGTGATGCACGTTCAATCGGTGTCAAAGCTCCGGTTCGTGAATCAGGCGACCTTGAAGGCAGCGCAGGCTGCAAGCTTGTTGGCCCGAAAGGTGAGGTTGAGCTTAAAGACGGTGTGATTGTTGCAAAGCGCCACATTCACATGACTCCCGATGATGCAGAAAAATACGGACTTACAGACAGCCAGGTTGTTTCAGTTTCAGTTAAAACTGCCGACCGTTCATTGGTTTTCGGTGATGTTGTTGTCAGAGTTAATCCGTCATATGCGCTTGCAATGCACATTGACACCGATGAATCAAATGCAGCAGGCTGCGTACCCGGTCTTATGGGCGAGATTATCGCTTGAGAAATCTCTGATTTAATCAGAATTATATAATAGTTTTAGTTTAGCGTCAGTTTGGGGGAACTGTCATGTTTATGAGGGTTCTCCCGCTTTATTTTTGAGGAGGTGTTCGGTTGAAAAATTATATCAAAACAGCAGTTATATGCCTGATGGTTATCATTGCGGCGTCAATGGTGGCTGTTGTTTGCGTCAATCATCGTGCAGACGTGAGAAACGCTCAGGCGCTTCCGTTTTCATCTGAGCACGCACTGACTGCCGACGCAACAATCACAACAATACCTCCGACAACAACGCCGACTGCTCCGCCAACAACTAAGCCGTCAAGCACACAGGAAAAATCCGTCATTGACATCAACAGTCTGACAATCATTGATTTATATCCGCTTTCGCTTGCAGGCGGCGACTGGGATGTTAAGCACTGCCAGGGTGTGGCAGTTGACAAGAAAAACGGCTACATCTATTTTTCCTATACTTCAATGCTTGTTAAGTTTGACTGGAACGGAAAAATGATTGGCTCTGTGACGGGAATCAGCGGTCACCTCGGTGATATAACATTCAACGAGCAGGACGGCAAAATCTATTGCGGATATATTCCGCAGGGCAAAAAAGCTTTTTATGCCGCAATTTTTGATGCGGATAAAATTACAAAAACAGGTATGTCTCCCAAAAAGGATATAATGAGAACAGTCAGCCTGAACGAGATTTACAAGGATTACTCAGTTGACTATGACGGCGACGGAAAGGTTAAAGACGGAAGGTCGTCACCTGATCATCGCTATGGTTGTTCAGGCGTTGACGGTTTGTGCTTCGGTCCGTCTTTCATCTCACCGGGCAGCAAAAAGAACCTGCTGACGGTGTGCTACGGTATATATCGCAATGATGAAAGAGAAGATAATGACTATCAGGTGCTCATTCAATATGATGTTTCAACTTGGTGGGAGCAGTACGGTCAGCCATATTCAGCAAAGGAGTTTCATCATGTCGGCCCTGACAGCTTTGACGGAAAATATTTTGTTTACACCGGCAACACAAATTCCGGTGTGCAGACGATGGAATATTTCGATGAGCTGAATCTGTGGTTCCTCAATTGCTATCACGGCTTCAAGCCGCAGTTTAATCAGTTCACGCTTTTCATTGTTGACGGTGATATTCAGCCTGTTAAAAAGAAGCTGAAAGGTCAGCCTAAAACCGATAAGCAATATGTTCTGTCGCTTTATCAGGACGGTGTGCATGACAAGGAAAATGACATCTACGGCTGGTACAGTTCATATGGTGTTCAGGGCATGGCGTATATCGGTGACGGACTTTTCTATATTGCACAGCCATATCTTAACTGGACAGGCACAAAAGCTGCCATTTGTTATTTGAATGTTTGGAATCCAAAGCAGAAAAATCCGTTCCAAATTTCGGTTGACATCGGCAATGACTATTCAATTTCAAAAAAGGTGAGAGTTGAAACCACCGCTTCAGATAAATAACGATGCATTCCGTTAATCTAAAATAACGGAATGTATTTTTTCATCATTCACAAAAAATTCACTCGTAACAATAAAATTTCTGTTGCCTTTTCATAATTGCTGCTGTATAATTTAAGCGGAGAAACACTATAAATATACCATGAAAATACGGAGAAAGGGGAGGTAAGCGGCTGCTGAATCTCTCGGCGAGCTGCTTATCAGTCTGAAGTGTTATGAAAAATCCAATCAAGTTCTTCTTTTCAAAGGAAGAAAGCGACGTAAAAGTTGCAAACAACCGCCTGCTGTCATATTCGGCAGGTCTTGCAGGTCAGAACATGAACTATAACTTTGTTTCGCAAAGGCTGTTCGTGTTCCTCAACACTGTGCTTGGAATCTCGCCTGAAAAAACAGGCTGGATCACAAGCATCAGCACGCTTTGGGATGCGGTCAATGACCCAATCATCGGAACAATTGTTGATTCACGCAGGTTCAAGCCCGGCAACAAGCTCAGACCGTTTATGCTTTATCTTCCGCCGATCATCGGACTTCTGACGGCGCTGATGTTCTTCGATTTCGGCATGAGCGAAATGCAGGCAATGGTTTTCATTGTTGCGGTTTATCTTGCAATTGACATTCTCTATTCATTCCAGGACGTTGCGCTTTGGGGTATGATTTCACTTTCCAGCCCGAATTCCGATGAGCGAGCCAGGGTTTCCCAGTGGGTAACCATAGGCGCAGGAGCAGGCAGCACAATTGCCGGCTTCTTCCCGTCAATCAGGCAGATTCTTGTTACTAAGGGAATCACAACGGAAAAATCTGCATATTTTCTCGGTGCTGTGCTTTTCGGCTTGGGAGGTATGCTCATTTCCATGCTTGCATACAGAATGAGAGAAAAAGTTCACTATGAGCCTGAAAAGAAAAACAGTGTGCTTCAGAACCTTGCATCACTTCGCCATAATAAAACACTTATCATAATTTGCCTTGCACGTTTTGTCGGAACGCTTTCACTGACTCTTCCGTGGGAGTATTTCTTTGAAACTGAGGGCATAAAGTATAACCTGTTCGGTGCTGAGCTTTCGGGCGGAACGATGCAGGTAATCTACACCATGCTTCCGGGTATCCCGGGCGCTTTCATGATGTTTTTCGCCGCAAAGTTCGCAAAGAAAATCGGCGGCATGAAGCGTGTGCTGGTGGTTTCTGAGGTTGTTCAAATCGTTCTCAGGGTGATTGCGTTTGCAATCGGTAACAACGATCGCTTCCTCAATGTCGGCGTTTTGATTTCTATTATGTGCATCATTGCTGTAATCAATATTCCGGTCAGCATGAAAGACATTGCGCACCGTGCACTCATCAGCGATTCAATTGATGAGGTTGAGCTGAAAACAGGTGAACGCACCGAGGGCATTGCATTCTCAATGCAAAACTTTGTTTCAAAAGCATCCGAAGCTGTCAAAAAGCTCATTCAGGGTTATTTGCTCAAGTTCCTCAAATTTGACGGAAACGTTAAAAGACCGAGCGGTGCCAACCCGATTGGTTATCAGAGTGGAAGATTCGTCAAATATCGCTGGCATCAGTTCATGCTCGGCCCTGTTGTCGGTTCAGTGCTTTATCTGATTGTTATCCTCTTCCTTGATGATAACCGTGAGCACATGAAAGTTGTTGAACAGCAGCTCAAAGAAAAGCGTGAAAATGCCGAAGCAAAACTTGTTGCAGCAGAAATTGCAGAATAAAGCAATTTAATGGCAACCGACCCCCTTTTTTGTTTGAAAGGCAGTAAAAATATGGAAAATAAAAAAACTGTTCTGAAAATTTTAATGATAACATTGATTATCACGGCAGTTGCAGCTTTTGTACTGGTAATCGGGTATCACTTTGTAGAAAGCTCATTTCTTGACGGTTATTTTGAGCCTAAGACCTATGTCTATAACTCCAACGAAAAATTTGCATTGCAAAAACTGCTTACTCAAAAGAGTGATACTTATTCTGTTACATTAAAACGAGCCTTTTATGGCAGAGCAAATCAATGCTTTTATGTAAACTTCTCCGTTGAATCAAACAAAGAAAGCGCAGAACAGCTTGAAATGAAGTTCAGCGAAAAAGAGCCTGACGTGAAGCTTATCATCAATGATGAAGTCGTGGAATCTGATTCTTTCATCGGCATTGTTGATGAGGGCATATATAACTGCCAAAGCAGATTCATTGTAAATGATAAAACTATGCTTAAAAGCATCAGGCTGACGGTTGAAGGCGTTGAACTTGATTTCACAATGAATGAAATTAACACTGCCGCTGATGCACAATTGCTGGGTTATGCTGATAAGCAGGACTATGGCATATCATTCCTCGCCGTTAAGCAGTCGATTCTAAATTTGCCGGTGTATTTTACGGTTTACTCAGATGAATCCGTTTTTGAGCAGGTAACATTTAATGAGGATCTTTGGGGAGAAGCGTGTGAGTTTTATTTGGAGCATAGGCTCACAAAGGAGAAAGTTCCCATTGAGTATTATCTGGAGGAAGAATATGAAAATGATAAGTTCGGTTGGCAAGGGTATAATGTTTATTCGCTTGCTTATGACATTGACCCTGAACTGAGTCTTTCGGATTATGACCTGAAATATAAGTGCATTGTGACGGCGTCCTATGACTATAAGCTTGATAAGTTACTGAACGTTTCGGCAGATAGTGTAGAAAAGCCCCGTTATGAATTGCCCTATGGCGCAGAGGTGCAATTTGAAAAGGTTGAAATTGTTGACGATGAAAACAATAATGGCAAAAAACTGCTTAGGATTGAGGTCGCTCAGAATGATAAACTGGTTTCGATGTTTAATTCCGACGACCTGAAAATAGGTGTTGTCCGAGGCGATACAGTTCAAACAATGAGTTGGAGCGGAATGAAAAACGTTGATGACGGTGTGCATATTATGTATGAACTGCCGATTGACACAGATGAAACGCAGTTTTCGTTCTGCGTTGCCTTGGATAAGGTTTCGGTGTGCTGCGAGGGAGAAATTCCGCTTGGCGATGTCAGGTAAATATACAGCAAATTGCGGGCGGGAGCTTACTGAAAATGTGAGCACTGCCCGCATAAATCATGAAAAGCAACCTTTAAACTCGCATTAAAGCAGGTGGAGTATTCTGTGATTTATCATGAATGAGTATATTTTTTGCCATTACTGGAAATATTTTTCAAAAACTAATGCAATATTTTTATATTTGTGATAAAATTAAATGATTATTTTTAACAATGAGGTGACACCAATGGGATTCCTTAAAAAATTGTTCGGTGATTATTCGTCAAAAGAGATTAAGCGAATTAAGCCGTTAGTCGATAAAGTTCTCTCATATGAGGAGGAATTTTCTGCACTTTCCGAAGCGCAGTTGAAAGCAAAAACCGATGAATTTAAAAAGCGCCTTGCTGACGGCGAAACGCTTGATGACATTCTTCCCGAAGCATTTGCAACTTGCCGTGAAGCAAGCTGGCGTGTGCTTGGCATGAAGCACTTCCCGGTTCAGATTGAAGGCGGCATCGTTTTGCATCAGGGCAGAATTGCCGAAATGAAAACAGGTGAAGGTAAAACGCTTGTTGCAACCCTCCCGGCTTATCTTAATGCACTTTCCGGCAAGGGCGTACATATCGTCACTGTCAACGATTATCTTGCACGCCGTGACAGCGAATGGATGGGCAAGGTTTATCGTTATCTCGGTCTGACAGTCGGTCTTATTGTCAACGGACTTGAAACCGATGACAGAAGAGCCGCTTATGCCGCAGATATTACTTACGGCACAAACAATGAAATGGGCTTCGATTATCTTCGTGATAACATGGTGCAATACATTGAGCAAAAGGTTCAGCGTGGTCATAACTTTGCTGTTGTTGACGAGGTTGACTCAATCCTTATTGATGAAGCAAGAACGCCGCTCATCATTTCAGGCATGGGCGAACAGTCGAGCCAGCTTTATTCAATTGCAAACAATTTTGTCAAAGGCTTAAAGTGCCTGCGTATTGCCGAAACTGATTCAAAAATGAACCTTGAAGACGTTGCTCAGGAGCACGGCGCAGACTATGTTGTTGACGAAAAGGCGAAAAATGCAACGCTCACCAAAAGCGGTATTGCAAAGGCAGAACGTTTCTTTAACGTTGAAAACCTTTCTGACCCTGAAAACCTCACTCTTTCGCATCACATCAACATTGCAATCAAGGCTCACGGCGTTATGAAGCGTGACATTGACTATGTTGTTAAAGATGGTCAGGTGCTGATTGTTGATGAGTTCACAGGCCGTATCATGATTGGCCGCCGCTATAACGAGGGCTTGCACCAGGCAATTGAAGCAAAGGAAAATGTTAAGATTGCAAAGGAAAACAAAACACTTGCAACAATCACTTTCCAGAACTATTTCCGTCTTTATGAAAAGCTTTCAGGTATGACCGGTACTGCGATGACCGAGGTCAACGAATTCAGAGAAATTTATTCACTTGATGCCGTTGAAGTTCCAACTAACAAGCCGGTTCGCAGAATCGACAACGATGATGTTATCTATCAGACTGAGCAATTCAAGTTCAACGCAATTATAGATCAGATTATCAAATGCCATGAAAAAGGACAGCCTGTTCTTGTTGGTACGGTTTCAATTGAAAAGAGTGAAAAGCTTTCTGCTGCCTTGAAAAAGAGGAACGTTAAGCACAATGTTCTCAACGCAAAGTTCCATGACAAGGAAGCGGAAATCATTGCTCAGGCAGGTAAGCTCGGTGCTGTCACAATTGCAACAAACATGGCAGGCCGTGGTACTGACATCATGCTCGGCGGTAATGCTGAATACCTTGCAAAAAGCGAAATGCGCCGCCT
>JAMPAE010000080.1 GCA_023667385.1 Ruminococcus sp. | reverse complement strand
CTTGATGTTTTTTCGCTCACTCGCAGTGCCTATGCACAGCTTCGGAGCGGATGTAATGACACTTAACAATGCAGTCGGAAGAATAAGAAAATAACATCCCCTCTGAAGCGGTTTGGCTTTTGAGGAGATGTTTACAGTTTATCTGCTTTTATTTATCAATGCTGACGCTTTTCACAATTTTTGCCGTTTCGTTCAAAACATTCATTGAAGAAATCAGAGGATAAATCATGAAGCAATGATACATTTTTTCATATATGTTTAAAGTTACATCTGCGTTGTTTTCGGTTGCTTTTTCAAAAAACAGTTTTGCGTCAAACGAAAGCATATCGCTGCTGCCGATGTAAATATGCGTTTCAGGCAGTGCGGAAAAATCAGTGCTCATCGGGTTGATTTCAGGTGAATCAAGGGAAGTATCGCCTGCCCATGCTTTGATAAATTGCTGTAAGCCGTCAACGCCGCCGAACATCGGATCTTTTGCTGCAAAGGCTTTCATGTCTTCATTTTTGGTGACATCAAGCTCAAGCAGCGGAGAAAGCAGAATCAGCTTGCACGGTTGAGGAATTTTGCGGCTTATCAAATAATTCTGCATTTCAACTGCAATTGCGGCTCCTGATGAATCACCCATGAAAACGACCTTACTGTTTGGATGTTCATTAAGAATATTCTGATAAATGGCTGTTAGTTGTTCAATGCTTTCACTCCATTGATGAGCAGGAGCAGTGAGATACGCAGGAGCAACAATGCAAGCACCGCTTTTTTTGCTGAGCTTTTTCATGAAACTGAGGTGAAGTGATGTCATGTGACGAACAAAAGCACCGCCGTGAAGATAGAATATATATGTATCACTGTTCTCATTGCCGAAAACGAGGTATTGTGTTTTATCGTTTTGCCTGAGCTGAGCGCCTTTTAAATTGCTTATGTCATCAGCAATGTTATAATCCTCGCTGAGCATGTTTTCAAGGTATTCATCAGCGTTATCCTTGCTTGAAAATAAGCTTTTGCTGTCTCTGATCAGAAGAATGCTTTTGACAATCAGGCTGTTTATTATATTATCAATTGGATTACAACTGTGAATGTTAGTTTGATTTTCGGCGCTGTTGACTGCGAGTGACGGCGGCGAAGCGATGAGGAAAAGCATACTGACGGTTAGAATGAGTGTGATTGTTTTTTTCATAATTTTCTCCTGATTAATAAAATATTTCAATTTATTCTATTAAATAATTTTTAATAGAAATCCAACAAATGATTAATAAATTGTGAAATAAAAATCAAAAACATTTAATTGTGTTGAATTTTCATCTTTTTTAATCGCCTTTGAAAAATCTTTCAAAAAAATCCGAAAATTCGTTGACAAATCGGTAAAATGGTAGTATTATATTAAACAATAACAGCCGATGATTATGCTGTCGGCGTGACAACCGAAAAGTGTTGATGGGAACAAAGTTTCATCACGTTTTTTCAGAGAGCTGTCGGGTGGTGTAAGACAGCAAAGCAGATGAAATATAACTCGTCCCGGAGCTTTCAGACTGAGAAACATTTTTGATTAGGTCTGAACGGGTTCTCCCGTTATAGAGGCTCGCATTGATTGATGCGAATGAGTGGGTGTTATCACCAAGAAAGAGTGGTACCGCGGAGAATTATGAATATCTTCGTCTCTTTTACACAAAAAGCAAGAACTGCATTTTTGGGTAATGGAGATTTTTTTATTATCCGTAAGGCTTCAAAGCCTGTTACACCAAGATGCAAAGAAAGGAGTCACTATGAAAGGTTACGAAAAGTACACAAGGCAGTTTTTTGAGGCAAAGCCTGTTGAAATGAACTGGCGCCATAAAACTTACATTGACAAAGCTCCCATTTGGTGCAGCGTGGATTTGCGTGACGGAAACCAGGCACTCATTATTCCGATGAGCCTTGAAGAAAAGCTGGAGTTTTTCAAATTCCTGGTCAAAGTCGGATTCAAAGAAATTGAGGTGGGTTTCCCTGCCGCATCTGAAACCGAATATGAATTTTGCAGAGCATTGATTGAACAGAATCTCATCCCCGATGATGTCACAATTCAGGTTCTGACCCAATCAAGAGAGCACATCATTGCAAAAACCTTTGAAGCGCTCAAAGGCTGCAAGAATGCAATCGTTCATCTTTATAACTCAACCTCAGTTGCTCAGAGAGAGCAGGTGTTCAGAAAGGATAAGCAGCAGATCATTGACATTGCAACCTTCGGCGCAAAGCTCTGCAAGGAATATCGTGAAAAGACACCGGGCAACTTCAGGTTTGAATATTCACCCGAAAGCTTCACCGGAACAGAGCCGGAATATGCAGTTGAAATCTGCAACAAGGTCATCGACATCTGGCAGCCGACGGCAGATGACAAAGTCATCATCAACCTGCCCGTGACGGTTTCGCATTCAATGCCGCACGTTTATGCAAACCAGGTTGAATATATGTGCAACAACCTCAACAACAGAGAAAACCTCATCATCTCGCTTCATCCGCACAACGACAGAGGCTGTGCAGTTGCAGACAGTGAAATGGGTCTGCTTGCAGGCGGCGACAGAATTGAGGGCACTCTTTTCGGCAACGGTGAACGCACAGGTAATGTTGACATCATAACGCTTGCACTTAATATATATTCTCAGGGCGTTGACCCCGAACTTGATTTTTCAAATATGCCCGAAATCACCGAAGTTTATGAACGAGTGACAAGGATGCACGTGTATGAACGCCAGCCATACAGCGGAAAGCTTGTTTTTGCCGCATTCAGCGGTTCGCATCAGGATGCAATTGCAAAGGGCATGAAGTGGCGCAAGGAAAAGAACACCGAACACTGGAATGTTCCCTATCTTCCAATCGACCCGACAGACCTCGGCAGAGTTTATGAAGCTGATGTTATCAGAATCAACTCGCAGTCAGGCAAGGGCGGCATCGGATATTTGCTTGAAACTCAGTTCTCCATGGTTCTCCCGATGAAGATGAGAGAAGACTTCGGCTATCATGTCAAGAGCATTTCAGACCATGCACACAAGGAATTGCTTCCGAACGAGGTTTATGACATTCTCATGAATGATTATGTCAACATCGAAGATAAGCTCAAGGTTACCGAAGCACATTACGTTCAGCAAAACGGAATTGAAGCCTCTGTAACAGGTGAGTTTAACGGCAAGCCGTTCACTGCTTCGGCAAACGGCAACGGCAGACTTGACGCTGTTTCAAATGCACTCAAAACGGTTATCGGTGACAGCTATGTTCTCGAAAGCTATACTGAGCACGCACTTGAGGTAAGCTCAAAATCGCAGGCAGCTTCATATGTGGGCATCAAAAACAGCAACGGAAGCGTCACATGGGGTGTTGCTATTGACAGCGACATCATTGTTTCATCAGTGAAAGCACTTGTCAGTGCAATCAACCGCATGATATAAGAAGCTTTGAGTTAATACAATCTTTAACAAAAATCTATGAAAAAAAGGATAATGAAAAATGTTGTTATCAGGAGCAGAAATTATTATTGAAACACTCATCGAACAGGGTGTAACAGATGTTTTCGGTTATCCGGGCGGTTCTGTTCTCAATATTTACGATGAGCTTTATAAAAATTCAGACAGAATACATCACACCTTGACCGCACATGAGCAAGGTGCTTCTCACGCCGCTGACGGTTACTTCAGAGCCACGGGCAAAACAGGCGTTTGCATTGCAACCTCAGGTCCGGGTGCAACAAACCTTGTCACAGGCATCGCAACCGCAATGCTTGATTCAGTTGCCATGGTTGCAATCACCGGCAACGTTTCATGTGACCTCATCGGTAAGGACAGCTTCCAGGAAATCGACATCACAGGTGTTACCCTGCCGATTACCAAGCACAATTACTTCGTAAACAAGGTTGAGGATCTTGCCGATACCATCAGAGAAGCATTCAGAATTGCAAGAAGCGGCAGACCGGGTCCGGTTCTCATTGACGTACCGAAAGATGTACAGATCAATAAATGTGAATTTGAAAACAAGCCCGTTGCACCTCTTTTTGAAGCAGACAAAGCAAAGGATGAGGACATTCAGAGGGCCATCGAAATCATCAACGAGGCAAAACGTCCGTATATTTATGTTGGCGGCGGTGTCATCGGCACAGGTATTTATGACGAGGTTGTGAAGCTTGCAGATAAAATTGATGCTGTTATCGGCTGCACACTCATGGGTATTTCCGCAATTCCAACCGACTGCGATCGTTTCCTCGGTATGCAGGGTATGCACGGTCACTTTGCATCATCAGTTGCTCAGAACAATGCTGATGTGATTCTTGCAATCGGCGTTCGCTTCAGTGACAGAGCAACAGGTAACAAGAGCAAATATTGCAAGGGCGCAAAAATCATTCAGATTGACATCGACTTTGCAGAAATTAACAAAAACATCAACGTTGACGTTGGCATTGTCGGCGACGTTGCAGATTCATTCGGAAAAATTGCAAGCGGTGTAACCGCTCACAAAAACCCGGAATGGATGGAAATGGTTGATGGCTATAAGGCAACAGAGCTTGCAATTGCAGAAAAGGCAAAAGCAAGGCTTGCTGCCGCAGGAAAAGAGAATATGCTCACTCCGCAAAGAGCTTTTGACATCATCAACAGCATCATTGACGCTGACACAGTTGTTGCAACCGATGTTGGTCAGCATCAGATGTGGGCAGCACAATATTGCAAGTTCGGTAAGGTCAGAAAGTTCGTTTCAAGCGGCGGACTCGGCACAATGGGCTTCGGCATGGGTGCAGCACTCGGCGCAGCAACAGGATCAAAAGACAGAACTGTTCTCATCACAGGTGACGGCAGCTTCGGCATGAACCTTAATGAGCTTGCAACCGCAGTTTCTTATAATATCCCGGTCACCATCGTTATTCTCAACAACGGTGTTCTCGGCATGGTAAGACAGTGGCAGACATTGTTCTATCAGAAGCATTATTCAAACACAACGCTCAACAGAAAAACTGATTTCGTTAAGCTTGCTGACGCATTCGGCTTGAAAGGTATCAGAGCAACAACACCGGAAGAATTTGAAAAGGCATTCAAAGAGGGCTTTGAAACAAACGCTCCCGTTCTCATTGACTGCTGCATTGATCAGGATGAATTTGTTCTTCCGATGCTTCCGCCGGGCGGCAGCATGGATCAGATCATAACAGAAAAAGGAGAGTAATTATGAACAAGTTTGTAATTGCGGTTTATGTTGACAACAAGTACGGCGTTTTGACTCGTGTCACAAGTATGTTCACTCGCCGTGGTTTCAACATTGACGCTCTCACCGTTGGAGAAACCGAATCTCCCGAATATTCACGCATCACAATTTCCATGAGCGGAGACGGTTATGCAAGAAATCAGATGATAAATCAGCTTCGTAAGCTTCAGAATGTTAAAAAAGTTGAAATTCTTGATGAAGATTCCTTGACAAGAGAGCTTCTTCTTATTAAGATAAAGAATGACCCGAAAAATCGTCAGGAAGTTCTTTCCGCTGTTGACATCTTCAATTCAAAAATTGTTGACTATTCAACAACCGCACTTTGCGTTGAACTGACAGGCGAACCAACAAAAATCAATGCTTTTATTGATATTTTGAAACCTTATGGTATAATTGAAATGTGCCGCACAGGCATCGTTGCCCTTGACAGGGGAGAAACAACAATTCTTGGAAAATGAACCACTGATTTAAGCACACTTAATTTGGTGATTCCTAATGAAATTGCTGGCTTATCAGTGATTTCTGATATTAATATGTATTTTATTTTAAAGGAGTTTTTAAAATGGCTAACAGAATTTTCTATCAGCAGGATTGCAATCTTGCAAAACTTGACGGCAAAACAGTTGCAATCATCGGTTACGGCTCACAGGGTCACGCTCATGCACTCAACCTGCATGAATCAGGCGTTGATGTAATCGTTGGTCTTTATGAAGGCAGCAAGAGCTGGGCAAAGGCTGAAGCAGCAGGTCTCAAGGTTATGACTTCAGCAGAAGCTGCAAAAAACGCAGACGTTATCATGATCCTCATCAACGATGAGAAGCAGGCTAA
This sequence comes from Ruminococcus sp., assembly GCA_023667385.1. Taxonomy (GTDB): domain Bacteria; phylum Bacillota; class Clostridia; order Oscillospirales; family Acutalibacteraceae; genus UBA6857. The sequence goes on along the minus strand of JAMPAE010000080.1, from coordinate 915 downwards.
ACTTTATAAAGAAAGCATTGAGCCAAACCTCACAGAAGGCAAAACCCTTGCTTTTGCTCACGGCTTCAACATTCATTTCGGCTGCATTAAGCCCCCGAAGAATGTTAACGTAATCATGGTTGCTCCTAAGGGCCCGGGTCACACAGTAAGAAGTGAATATCAGGCTGGTAAGGGCGTTCCGTGCCTTATTGCTGTTGAGCAGGACGCAACAGGCGATGCACTTGAAATCGGCCTTGCTTATGCTCTCGGCATCGGCGGCGCACGTGCAGGCGTTCTTGAAACAAACTTCAGAACTGAAACAGAAACTGACCTCTTTGGTGAGCAGGCTGTTCTTTGCGGCGGTGTTTGCGCTCTCATGCAGGCAGGTTTTGAAACTCTCTGCGAAGCAGGCTATGACCCGAGAAACGCTTACTTTGAATGTATCCATGAAATGAAGCTCATCGTTGACCTCATTTATCAGAGCGGCTTCGAAGGCATGAGATATTCAATTTCAAACACTGCTGAATACGGCGATTACATCACAGGTCCGAAGATCATCACAGAAGACACAAAGAAGGCAATGAAGAAAGTTCTTTCAGACATCCAGGACGGTACTTTCGCAAAAGACTTCCTTCTCGATATGTCTGCTGCAGGTTCACAGGTTCACTTCAACGCAATGAGAAAGCTTGCTGCTGAGCATCCTGCTGAGGTTGTTGGTAAGGAAATCAGAAAGCTTTATAGCTGGAGCGACGAAGATAAGCTCATCAACAACTAATCAGTTGGCAACAACTTAACAGACTACGCCGGTCGGACTCGGTATCTGCCGATGCTTGACCGGCTTTTTGAATAATGTTGCATAAATTTATGCAGAAAGGAGCGATTGCGGCGGTATGCGGGCAGGCAAGTGCTTGTTTAGGCGCATACATCCGCATCGTA
>JAMPAE010000007.1 GCA_023667385.1 Ruminococcus sp. | reverse complement strand
CATACCATGCATAGGAAAGATTTTTGCTGTCAATTCCGTCTGTTTTGGCATGAAGCGTTGTTCCCGGCTTTGCATAAAGCTCTTCAAATTTGACGGCTACCTCAGCTGATTTCGCCGAGGCAGCACAAATTGTGAGAACTAAAAGCATAAAGACAGAAACTATATAAGCTGATATATTCCTTGCTTTCATGGTTTCTCCTTATTTAACTTTAACGCTGACTTTTGCGGCGTCTTTAAGCGGGCTGTATACCTTGACGCCTGAAACTTCCTTGTAAGGTCTGACTGCGTAGTAATAAGTGCCTGCTTTGAGGTTCTTATTAGTATAGCTTGTCTTTGTTACGGTTGCAACAGCTTTATAGGTTCCGTCCTTTTTGTTTGAACGATAAACCGTATAGCCTGTTGCGCCTGAGGCTGCATTAAACTTAACAGTAACATTTTTGCCGCTTGCCTTTGCTGTCACTTTCTTAACTGCATCCGGTGCAGTGGCAGCAGAGATTACTGAAGAATAAGCGCCGTAAACCTTGGTTTTGCCGTTAAGCTTATATGCTCTGACCTTATAGAAATACTGTGCACCACTCTTGAGTCCGGTGTTTTTGAACGAAGTTCCTGTTGTGATTTTAACCAGTGTGTACTTGCCGTTCTTGCTTGTTGCACGATAAATTTCATAGCCGGACGCACCCGAAACGGCAGAGTATGAAACAGTGATTGCCTTGCTTGCGCCCTTTGCAGCAAGCTTTTTAACAGCTACCGGAGCAGTCACTGCACTGATAATAGCAGAATAAGCACCATAAGTCTTTGTTTTGCCGTTGAGCTTATACGCCCTGACTTTGTAATAATACTGTGAGCCGCTCTTGACATTTGTGTCTTTGAAAGATGTGCCCGTCTGGGTCTTAACCAGCGTGTACTTGCCGTTTTTGCTTGTTGCACGATAAATTTCATAGCCGGCTGCATCGCTGACCTTGGTGATAGTCAAGGTTACAGAGCTTGCATTTGAAGCAACCTTAACCGTTTTAACCGCTGACGGAGCAACCACTTTCACGCTTGTTGTTGCAGAATACGGACTTTGTCCTTCGCTGTTTGTGTATGTGGCATATACTTTATAAGTATATGTCTTTCCAACCTTGGTTGACTTATCGTTATAAGTAAATACGTTATTCTTGACAGTTGCAATCTTTGTGAAATCCTTGCCGTTTTCGCTGCGGAAAATTCTGTAGCCTGTTGCCGGGTCAACTTTGTTCCATTTGATGTTAACTGTTGTTTCCTTTGTTTTCTGTGTTGCCTTAACACCTGTTGGAGCAGCGATTCTGATGCGGAAAGTCTTTTCAACCTTACCTTTTACGTTATTACCCTTTGCGGCAATTGTAACAGTTGCCTTGCCGGGGTTCTTGTTGTTTTTGAAAGTGAGCGTGTAATCCGTGCCTGCTTTCAAGGTTGCCGTACCGCTCTTAACGGTAATGCTCGGAGTCAGGTTTTTGCCTGTGTAGGTAACCTGTGAAGGAACAGTGATTGTTGCCTTTGTAAGGTCATGATAAATTTTGAAAGTGAACGTTTTTGTGCCGACAAAGCCTCTTTCAGGGTTACCCGCAACAGTCATTGTTGCAGTGCCTGCATTCACGTTGTTTGAATAGGTAACAGTGTAGTTTCCGTCAGTGCCTGCCTTGAGGGTTTCACCGTTGCAGGTTACTGTGACGCCCGGCTTGATTGCCTTGCCTGTGAACACAAAGCTGCTTTGAACAGTGCTGAACTTGCATGAGTTGATGTCCTTATTTTTGATGTAGCCATCTTCATCAAATTCATATGTTACGCCGTCTGCTTTTGTTGTGGTTTTAACATAGTCATCGCCCCAATAATAGCGGGTCTTGCCAACAATGATGTTGCCGTTTTCATCCTTATCGGTTTCAAATGCGCCAACAAGCAAGCGTCCGTCGTCGGCAAATGTGAAATAGCGTTCGGTGTTTTTGTTTGCAGTTGTAACTTTTTTCCTGCCGCCCTTATACATTTCTCCGTAGTTATACGGTCTTGAAAGAGGACTGTAGAAGCAGTAATATTCACCGTCAATCACCTGCCAGCGTCTGCCAAGCTCACCGCCTGCACCATAATATACTGTGATAACCTTTGATTTTCCGTTATCCGGGTTGGTAACTTCCTTATCAACGAATGAACCACGCAGGAATTTGCCGTTCTTATCAAAGGTATACTCAACGCCGTTAATTTTAACCGTGCCCGAAACAGCAACGCCGTCTTCACCGAAGTAATAGTAATCATCGCCGTTTGCACGCCATTCATTTTTAACAGCCGAACCGTTGATCAAATATTTGTTGAGCTTGAGAGCTTTATCCTTAACAAGGCCTGTGAAACCGTTTGTTCGTCTTGCCATGCCGCATTCAGCGCAAATAAGGTGATTATCATCAGTCAAAACGAAAGAATGAAGATTTCCGCAGCCTGCTTTTGTCTTGCTGTATTCATCAATCACTTTTCCGTTTTCGTCGTGAGCCTGAATTGTGAATTTATCAGAGGTTGCAGAAACTGTGAGATAAAGTCCGTCATAGTTATTATTGCCGAAAACAGCAAACGGATAGTTGTGCTTTTCATTTGTTGCCGGATAGGCTTTTTCACCTGTTGAACCGCAGACGAAATAAACTGTTCCGTCATCAGCAGCCTGATAGTTCTTGATTGGCTTTGTTCTTGCATAAGCATGATCGTGACCTGAGAAGAAGAAATCAATTTCTGCTGTGTCGCAAGCCTGTGAAAGATACTTGTGGAAATTTTCGCAGTCTTCAGTTGTTTCGTTGGTACCGTAAGGGGGCTGATGCGAAACAACAATTTTCCATTTTGCATCGCTTCTGCTTGCATCGGAAATCAGCCACTGTGCGTCCTCTTTTGCCTTTGCTTCACCGCTGACATAGCCGAGAACTGCAACATAAACATTGCCATAGGTAACTGAATAATGCTGAGCATCCTTAACGTTGAACATTGCCTGAGAAATGTCTGCATCAGGGTCACCCATCTGTTCGTGGTTACCAATCACGTGAATCATGTCAATTGTTTTGAAGAAATCAGTGCCGAAAGCATTGAGAATGTTTACCCACTGGTTATATCTCTTCGGGGCATCAACAAAGTCACCTGTCTGAACACCGAATGAATATTCAGTATCGCCGTTTGAAAGCAGGTTAAGGATGCTGTTGATGTTATCCATGTTATCAGCCTGAGTATCGCCGATGATGAAGAAGTTTGTGTCCGCTCCGTTATAAAGCGTCTTAACTGTGTAAACATCAGACCAGATTTTGCCGTCACCAACACGGTAAACATATTCGGTGTCAGCTTTCAGTCCTGTTAAAACAACGCTGTTTGCATAAAGCACCTTGTTATCGTTTGCGTCTGCTTCTGCGTCAAATTTAACAAGCTTGCTTGTTCCCTCAACAGCTTTAAAAGCTTTCTCGCCCTTTGCTTCATAATCTTTTTTCAAAGCAAACTGGGCAATTGCTTTCTTTTCGGCACTGCCGGGGTTCGCAGTCCATGTGATGTTTTTGGAAGTCTGAGAATCTGAAACGTCACCGAGCTTGATGAAAGACGGCCTGCCTTCGGTGTCTGCACCAAGAGCAAAAACACGAATCGGCGTCACAAATGAACGCTTGCCCTGATCATCTTCAACATAAATCGAAAGTGTCTGCGGCTCACGCAGTGTTGAAACAGTAACAACGCCTCTGTTATCTGTTTGACCGAGCACTTCGCCATCGGCTGTTTTCAGTGTAACATTCCTTGCTCTGTTGCCGTTTTCATCGGTAATGGTGAAGATTGCATCAAAGCCTGCCATAAGCTCATCAAACGTAAGCTTATAATATGATTTTACGTCTGCGTATCTTGCTGTGCAATAATAGCTGAAAGTCTTTGCTTCGGTTTCGGTCTTTATGTTGTAAACCGCTGACGGAACCGAGAATGAGAACCTTGTGCCCTCGCTGATTTCGTTTGGAACAAGCACTCCAACCGATGCAATCAAATCTGAATCCGGCTTTGCGTCAGCCTTCTTCCTGACGCTGAGAGTCAGTGTGTTTGTTTTTTCATCAAAGGCAGGGGCTTTGGTTTCTTCAAAGCTGTCTGCATATTTAACAACATAATCGCTGAAACCGCTTGCAAACTTAATTTGAGCAGTTAAATCCTCTGTTGCGTCAATGTTTGAGCTTGTGAGGTTGATCACAGCCCTTTCGTTGAGGTGAACGCTGTCACTTGCAAGGGCGGCTGAAATAACGGGGATATTTTCCTCACCGTTAACAGTGAACACCCTTGTTTCAGTTGTTTCGTTACCCTCTTTATCACGGATGAGGAACTTGATTTCGTGAGTTCCGTTTGAAAGAAGCTGATTATTAAACTGAATTGTGTTCTTTGATTCATCGGTGAACAAGTTACCGTCGTTAGTAAGGTTTACACCGTCAACCCAAACGTTTGCAGTTGAATAGTCAACGCCTGTTGTATATTTGTTTGCAACATCGCTTACTGTTGCAGAAAAGTCAACAACATTTGAGTTAATTACTGCACCGTCTTTAAGCTCGGCATTGTTTGCCGAAATTGAATCGAATGTTGGTGAATCAATGTCAATCGGGTTTGCGCCATAAACGAACTGAATGTTGTCAACATAGATTGAGCCCTTGCGCTCACTTGCCGGAATTGGGTTACCTTTGCTGTCATAATCGCCGCTGCCCTGACCGGGTACGTACATCAGACGAACCATGTTTTTTCCGTTGAAAGTGAACGGACCTTTTTTACCTGTGAGGTCAGCTTCAACATATTTCCAGCCTGTCCAGTCAAAGCCGCCGTATTGTCCTTTTGCAACGTTACATTCTCTTGTGAAGTCACTGCGCACAATTGTGCCGTTGCCGTCTTTAAGCTCAACACGAAGCCAATAGTTAGCTGTTCCTTCAGGAGCATAAACATACATACCGATTGCTGTTGGCTGACCCGGAATTGTGACATTAAGTCCGTTAGGTCCAACATTTGCACCCTCTGTACCCTTATCTTTTGAACACTGGGTGAAGTCATAGTTAAGCTTGAGCGCATGGTTACCCTTACGAACCGGTTCTCCGCTGGCGATATCAACAATTTCACTTGAAACCTGACCGCCACGGCTATAGTTCATTGTTCCAAGGTCAGCAGTCGGATGTCCGGGCTTAACCTGATCCGGAGTCCAATAATCGGCAGCAGAAATAACCTGACCTGCTTCAGCGATTCTCTCTTCGCCCTCTTCGGTGCCGTTGTCAACAATATAGCGCTCTGTGCCGTCTGTGATGTAATCTTCAAAGTCATAGGCAACAATCGGAGCCTGACCGATGATTGCATGAATTGAGCCGTGAACATCCTTGTTTCCTTTATATGCGCAGGTGAGCATACCGCTGACAGAGTTATCCTCTGATGAAAGGAAGGTGTTTCCGTCGAACGAGCCCATTGCCTGCTCGCCAAACAGTTTGATGTCATCTTCACTCAAAGCACCGAGAAGATATGTATTTGCACCCTCAATGCTGTAATATCTGAGCTGATAGTCGCCGTCTCTTGTGATGACAACATCTTTGACAACATCGTCTTTTGTAATGGTATAAGTTTTATCAACAATATACTTATCTTCTGTAAGCTGATTTTGCTGATTGAAAAGTGCTTTATCCTCGGCTGACAATTCGTCAAGAATATTGCCGACTTTACCGGCTTCATCCTTTTCATAATATTTCAGCGTATAGCCCTGCAAATAGCCAACCATGTGGCTCTGACCGTCTTTTTTGAAAACGTACTGAGCATCGTTAGCATAAGCATCGTTTGTGATTGACCAATCAAAATCGCCGTCTTTGAAGTTAATTGAACGATTCTTTGATTTTGCCATAAGACCAAGGGTACTCAGCTGGTTGAAGCCGAGAGTGATTTCCTCAGTTGCAAAAGTGATCTCGTCAGGATCTGCAATTTCAATTTGAGTTGAACCAACAACTGCGCCGTTCAAGGTCAAATCAACGTCAACCAAACCGATTTTTCCGCTTGAAACAAAAGTACCGTCATCAGCGTTGATTGTGCCCATTTCAGAATCTTTCAAAGCAAACTTAACGCCGTCAGGCAAAGCCGTTCTTGTTCCAACAGAATCTGAACCGATTGCAGAAAATTCAACAGTTGAGCCGGGAGTATAAACCTCCTGACGAGGTTCAAGAACAGCGTGATCAAAAATGCCTGTCGGCTTTGCTGCACTTGTCACAAAAAGGCAGGAAGAAACCTTTCTTTCATTACCGTCACTCGGACTGTTTTTAACTGTGAGTTCAGTTTCGCCCTCACGCTTTGATGCAAAGGTTGCAGATCCGCCGCCGTCAAAATAGATTGCGTCAACAACACCATAAGAAAGAAGCATCTGTGAAAGCTCAGTCATTGTATAGCCGCATGATTTCGGCTCCTGACGTCCGTCGGCGGTCATGAAAACAACTTTGCCGTCAGCGGTCAAACCAACTGCACCCGTTGGCATACGGCTTCCGTCATCGCCCACAACAATATTTCCGTTTTCAATGAGCTTAAACGGTGAACCTACTGCTTCAATGACATCTTTGTTCGGATCGCCTGTGTCATTGAACGGTGTGCCCGGATTGCGAAGTTCAACGGTACCGTCACGAAGGAAAGCAAAGTAAAACTCATTTCCCTGCTCGTGAACAACAGTACCTCCCATAACAAGCGCACCGCTCGGGCATCCGTTACCCATGTTGAAATAGTCAGCGTTGATGCCGAAAACAACATTTTGACCGGTTGCATTTTCTGCTGCCTTTGCCTGGTCACGCAGGGTCTGCATTCCCCATGCGCCTGTTGTGTCATAGTTTTTGTAGCCGGCAAGGAAGCCCACGCCATCCTGCTTCGGGTCAACCGTAGCAATATAAGCCTGAACTTGCGTTTTGCCGGTGTCTTTCATAACAGTTGTGATGTGTTCTTCCGTGATACCCGGAGCGATTGAATACTCCTTGTGGGTTGTCAGAAGCAATGAATCAGCCTTTGACATATCCAGCGCCGAAGCAGGTGCTGCAAGGGTGAAAATCATTGCAAAAATCAGAAGAACTGACAACATTTTTTTGCTTTTAGAATTCATCAAAATTCCTCCTGTCTATATAATTAAATTTGAACCAAGCCGAAGCGGCAAAAATCATGCATCAAATCGACTTAATTCGGCATAACAGTTTATAATATTACAAACCGTCATATTGATTATACACACTCAACACTAATATTTCAAGACCTAATATAGAATTTTAATATATTAATAAAGTATAAATAAAATCAACGAAAAAGCAAAGTTCACATTATTAGCTTTGCTTTTTACAGCAATTGTTTCGGTTGCAATAAAAGGATTAATCTGCTTTCAAAATATATATTACAAATTGAAATGCTGAACACCTTTTCAGGCCTCTCACTACTCTAAACGCAAAAACAAGAGAAATAATTACAAAAAGATCCAAAAAATTTCAATTTTTCTGAAAATCTGCATTAATAATTGCAAAAGCTTCAAGCAATGTTATTTCACTCTATATGCGCCCGTTTTGCACACCTCAATTTTTTCAATGTATGGCTCTTTTCTGCATTGCTCAATCACAAGGCGCAGCTTATCTGTCACAACGGGTTTTTCAAAAACCGCAATTTTGGAAAAGCCAACAACCGTACCGCTATATACGCAATCACCGTTTGCATAAATGCTGAACTTTTCAATACGCTGCGATTTTGTTGTGTCCTCACTGAAACGGATTCGGTCAACTGATTGCTTTTCAAAGGTGATGTCAAATTCGGTTTTATCCTGCGAAACAGTGTAGCTGCTGTCAATGACACATTCGTCCTCTTTTTTCAGCCATTCACCAATCTGCTTCAGACGTTTGACGTCTTTTTTGCAAAATCTGCCATCCCTGTTTGGCGGAATGTTCAAAATCAAAAGGCTGTTGCTGCCAACTGAACCGTAATAAATTTTCATCAGCCTTTTCAGCGATTTCATTGTCAAAGTTTCTCTCGGATGATAAAACCAGCCACGTCTGATTGAAACGTCAACCTCGGCAGGATACCAAATGAACGAATCATAATTTGCAAGGAACTTTCTTGATCCGATGTCTTGCATCATAACATCCTTGCTGTGCTTTTGGAATTTTTTCATGTCGGCGTCATTCTGGAATCCGTTCTCAATGTTCTGCACTTCATATTGAAACTTGGGCACAACGTTCCATTCGCTTTCCCTTGCAACGCCGCTTTCATTGCCGACCCATCGCACATCCGGCGCACAATCAGACAAAACAATGTTCGGCTGAAGCTTCAGTGCCGTTGACCATATGCGCTCAAAGTCATATTTTTGCTTTGGCTTGCCGTCCGCATCAGAACCGCACGCACCATCGAGCCAAAGCATGAAAATTTCGCCGTAGTTTGTCAAAAGCTCGGTAAGCTGTTCGATGTAAAAGTCATTATACGCATCTGTTCCGTAAAGCGGGCAGTTTCTGTCCCATGGTGAAAGATAAACGCCAAACTTCAAACCGTACTTTTTGCAAGACTGCGAAAGCTCACGAACCACGTCACCCTTGCCGTTTTTATATGGGCTGTTTCTGATGCAATGTTCAGTTGTTTTTGTTTGCCAAAGGCAGAAGCCGTCATGATGCTTACACGTCAGCACAACGCCTTTCATCCCTGCGGATTTTATTGCCTCGCACCATTGGTCTGTGTCCTGGTTCTTCGGGTTGAAAACAGCCGGTGATTCCTTGCCGCTGCCCCACTCCTTATTTGTGAACGTGTTCACTGAATAATGCACAAAGGCATAATATTTCATTTGCTGAATCATCAACTGCCGTTCGTTCGGCACAATTGATGTGTAAAGCTCAATTCTGTTCTGCTCTGTCATCATTTTCCTCCCTGAATATTATTTTTCAAAGACATCTGCCCATTCCATTTCACGAAAGCCTGTCAGCACAGTCTTATCCGCAACAATGATTGGACGCTTCACAAGCATTCCGTCTGTTGCAAGCAGTTTCATCTGCTCCTCATCGCTCATCTGAGGAAGCTTATCTTTAAGCTCCATGGATTTATAAAGCATACCGCTTGTGTTGAAAAACTTTTTCAGCGGCAGCCCACTCAGTTTATACCACTTTTCAAGCTCATCATAAGTCGGATTTTCTTCCTTGATGTGCCTTGATACATACTGAATACCGTTTTCATCAAGCCACTTTTTTGCTTTTTGGCAGGTTGAACATTTGGGGTACTCAATAAACAGAACCCTTTCGCCTTTGCCGATTACATTTTTCGGCTTTGTTGCTTTCGGCTTTTTAGACTTCGGCGCAGGAAGCTCTTTTGCTGTTTTCCTGACTAATTCAACCAAAAAATCTCTGTTGTCAACGTCTTCAACCAAAAAGTGAGGCTTTGCAGATGTGTAAGGCGATGCGGTTACCATGTTTGGGGCAAGAGCTTTACCTGATTCAGTGACTTTCACAAACAACTGATTATCACAAATCACGCCGAAAACCTTGCCGTCGCAATATAAACCGTATTCACCGAACATCTTTTTATATATAATTTCGCCTGCGTCTGCAAGCTGATCTGCAACATACTGCACGAATTCAACATCTGATGCCATAAAATCACCTCCATTTATTGTTCAACCTGAATTTTGAAAACGATTTTTCTTACATTTACGTCCTTGTCAGCACTAAGCCCCGGCAAGTGAGCATCTGATGGATACAAAAGCAAAAACGTGTTTTTCGTCAGCACAAAATCAAAAGCTGCGTCGCCTTCGTAAAATGCAACATCTGCACCTTTGGAATAGCGTTCTTCAACCAAATCAACCTTTTCAAGCTTTACCCAGCGGATTTTTTCAATACCGTTTGCAATGTACTGCACATCAATATATTTTTTATGCGCTTCAAACATCATCTCAGGCGTCTGATGCTTGGTCCTGTATGACTGCACCATTGCAAAAACACGCTTACCGTCAATTTCATATGTGTCATCAGCCAGTTTTTCGTTGTTAAATCGCTGCACAAACTCCCCGACTTTCTTCAAAAGCGGAAGTTGCTCAAAATAATCGGAAATATTGTGAATATCATCAAAAATCATGGTTTATCACCTCTGTCATTACTAATCGCTATCATTATAAGTTAAACAGCAGATTAAATCAACATGAAAAACAAAGTTCATGGCTTCTTTCATTACGATTATGTAATGAAGGTTGCGAAAAAGCGAATTTGACGCTATAATAATGGCAGTAACAATGAAAATGGAAGTGTGAATTATGATTAAAATACTTCTTGTTGAAGATGACATGAGCATCGTCAGGTCTCTTTCGGAAATTCTTTCAAAAGAGGGCATCAGCGTTGATTACGCAACCGGGCAGACCTCCGCTTTGGAAAAGATTTCGGAAACCTGCTATGACCTTTTGCTGCTTGATATTTTTCTTGCAGACGGCAACGGCTTTGCTGTTTGCTCTGCGGCAAAATCAAAAGCAGATACTCCTGTGATTTTCCTGACTGCTTCCGGCGATGAATACAGTGTTGTGACCGGACTTGACATGGGCGCAGATGATTACATTGAAAAGCCCTATCGTCCACGTGAGCTGATTTCCCGCATCAAGTCTGTGCTGCGAAGATATGGCAAAACGCAATCCGTCATTTCGTTCGGTAACGTAACGGTTGACATGGACAAGGGCATTGTCACAAAAAACGGCAGGGATGTTTTTCTTTCTGCACTTGAATATCGCCTGTTTCTTGTTTTTCTAAACAATCAGGGCGTGGTGCTTTCAAGAGCAAACCTGCTTGCTGAAATTTGGGATGTTGCAGGTGATTTTGTCAACGACAACACGCTCACCGTTTACATCAAACGCCTGCGGGATAAAATTGAAGATGACCCGCAAAATCCGCTCATCATCAAAACTGTTCGTGGCCTTGGCTACAAGCTGGGATGAGAGGTGATCACCTTTGAAAATCATGAGAAACCCTGAGTTTAAGCGCTCTGTTGCCATACTTTTTGCAATTTCACTGATTCTTTCGGTATTCGGCTTCATCGTCAACGTCAGATGCGGTATGTTCACAATAATCGTCTGCCTTGTTTTTATGCTGATTTTCTTTTTGGCGGCAGCATTGCGCTATGAAAGAATGCAGTTTCTGACAGACAGTATAGACAGCATCCTGCACGGAAATGATGAAATCTCAATCAGTTCGGTGCGTGAGGGTGAGTTTTCAATCCTTGAAAATGAAATTCAAAAAATGATCATCCGCCTGCGTGAACAAGCGGATGAGTTGAAAAAACAGAAAATTTATCTTTCGGATTCCATTGCTGACATTTCACATCAACTGCGTACGCCTTTGACAAGCATTAACCTTGCACTGTCACTTTTGCAGGCGCCGGACGTCAGTGAGGAGCGCCGAATTGAGCTGATGAACCAACTGACAAGGCTCATGCGCAGAATTGACAGGCTTGTTACAACGCTTTTGAAAATTTCAAAAATTGATGCAGGCACAGTCACGTTTGACAAAACTGAGGTCAGCATTTCATCACTCATTGCAAAGGCATCAGAACCGCTTGCAATCATGCTTGATGTTAAAGCACAGACAATGGAAATTGATGTGCATGATGAAACTTACATCGGCGATTTGGCGTGGACGGTTGAAGCTGTTGGCAACATTCTCAAAAACTGCTCTGAGCACACTCCCGTTGGAGGAAAACTCACCGTCAGTGCAAGCGAGACCCCTGTGTACACTGAAATTGTGATTACCGACACGGGCTGCGGATTCAACAAGAATGACCTGCCTCACCTTTTTGAACGGTTTTATAAAGGCGTAAATTCCTCAGATGAAAGTTTCGGCATTGGTCTTGCACTTGCCAAAGCTGTTATTACCGGACAAAACGGCACCATCAAAGCTGCCAACGAACGCAGCGGCGGAGCAAGGTTCACAATCCGATTTTATAAAACCACTGTCTGAATCGGCGGCAAGCAGTCAAAAATCAAACACCACCTGACCCGCATACGAAAAAACCAACCCTGACATTCGCTTCAACTGAATGTCAGGGTTCACTTTATCTCAGCACTTCAATCATTCTGTCAGGATAATTGCCGATGAGGGAATCTACGCCCATTTCAGCAAGGCGCTTGATGTCCTCATATTCATTGACCGTCCAAGTGTTGATTTCACAGCCTGCGCCGTGCATTTCCGCAACAGTTTCTTCCGAGAGAAAACGGAAAATCGGATGACAGCACTGAACGTTATTATCGGCGGTATATTTGCCATAGTTAATCAGCCAGCTTTCAGAAAGAAAACCTCGCTTGATTTCCGGCGCAATCTCTTCACATCTGAGAATCGTATAATGATTGAACGAGGAGAGGATGATTTTTTCCTCCAAGCCATATTCACGAATCATATCAATAACACGTTTTTCGATGGTCGGATATTCGAAAATACCGGTTTTCAGCTCAATGTTAGTAATCACATCAGTATCCTTGACAAGTTCAAAATACTCTCGCAGGGTCGGTATACCATTAAAACCATAAACGCCGGTGAATGTTGCGGATGCATCAAACTTTTTCAGCTCATCATATGTCATGTCTCTGACAAGTCCCTCACCGTTGCAGGTGCGCTTGATGTCTTCATCGTGGATGATTACAAGCTCATTATCCTTTGTCAGATGAACGTCAAGCTCAATTCCGTCAACGCCGATTTCAACGGCCTTTTCAAAAGCGAGCATGGTGTTTTCCGGGTACTTACCGCTGAATCCTCTGTGTGCAAAAATCTTTGACATAAACGTCACTTCTTTCATTTCATTTGCGGATTTGTAATCCTTAATGATTATACTCAGATTTTTGCAACAATCAATAGAAATATGAAAAAAATCGCTCCTGAATTAACAGAAGCGATTCATATTAGCTTTTTTAAAAAAGTTAACAGAAAACCTGATTAGTTTTCCTTTTTCTTGAGGCAAACAAATGCTGCTGCCGCTGCAACTGAGAGAACTCCGAGTGCTGCAAGAGCTGTTGAAGTGTCACCTGTTTTCGGTGTCTTAGTTGTAACTACTGCCGGCTTTGTTGTTGAAGCTGCTGAACCAGCTGCAGTTGTTGCTTCTGCTGTGTCTCCACCGCTGATGCCAAGTGTATCGCCAAGGCCGATGAAGAGATTAGCAATTGTGTTGACAACGTCGTTGTCAAGGAGACCCTCAATTGATGAAGTATCAAGACCAAGTGAGCCGAGACCGCTCATCAATGAATCCATGATTGATGAAATTGTGTCAGTTGCGCCTGAAGCTGCGTCGCCTGAGCCGCCTGCTGAATCACCGCCGCCAATGCTGCCAAGGATGCTTGAAATGTCAAAATCACCCATGTCCATGCCGCTTGTGATTGAACCAAGGTCAATTCCGTTTTCACCGAATGCACCTGAAATTGTGTCCATAAGTGAGCTTACATCGAAGTTGCTCATGTCAACGCTTCCAAACATATCAGTGATTGATGAAAGCATATCGCCTGAAGCAATGCTGCTCAAATCAAAATCGCCGAGGAGACCTGAAATGCTGTCGAGCGGAGAACCTGAACCGCCTGTTGAAGAACCTGCTGCGGGAGCTGCCGGAGTTGCCGGAGCTGCTGCTTCCATGCTCTTGAGTGCGCTTTCAATTTCACCAAGCTTATTTGAGTCACCGTTATCGAGAGCAGTTTTAATTGTCTTTGTGTCAAAACCCTCAAGGTTAAGGCTGCCGAGGATGTTTGAAAGCTCAGTGTTGCTCAAGCCCTTATCGCCAAGGTCAACACCCATGTCTGCAATGAGAGCAGAGATTGATGATGTGTCAGCAGCAGAAACGGCCGGAACAAGCATACAAAGGCAAAGTGTAACTGCAACAAAAATGCCCAAAAACTTTTTCATGTACTATCAATCCTTTCTTAATATTTATATCAACGGCAAAAGCCGATAATATACATATCATATACAAGTGATTATACAATATATATCAAAAAATTTCAATATACAATAAGCAATTTTTTGAATTTTTTATGAATTTTTTTGCAGCCAATCAAGTCCAACTGATGTAAACATCGTGACCGGATGTTGTGTAGTCCTTGTTAAGCTCAAAACCATTATCTTTCAGTGCTGCACAGAATGAAAGGAGCATCTTATAATCCTTCATGGTGATTCTGATTCTCATTGAAAGCTCAGACCTGTCAGAGAAATTATCAAGCTTGCCCGGTACGAAGCCGGTGCACCACCAATAAGAGGCGTATTCTCTGGTCAGCAATTCCTTACCCTTACGATAGAAAGTCATTGACATCATCAGCTTGTCGTTGTCATCTGCACAGTCATAGTGCTCTCTTTCTCTGTCCTCAGGCTTGTTGTAAACGCCGACTTCAGCGCCGAGGAAAACGAAGCCGTATTGACCTTTCCAAAGCTGAATCATCCAGTCCTTGTGGTCATAGTTAAACTTGCATCTTACGGTATCATAATAGAAAACGAGGAACGGAGCAGCGGTATCGTATACCTTGTTGAAACCGAAGTTTCTCTGCCACGGATCGTCAGCAGTGTAATAATAGTTACCGTCGGGGTTATATAAGAAGCCGAGGAAGCCATCTGAGAAAACAGCCGCCTGCTGAATAACTTCGTTTGCCTCTTCTGTTGTTGCAGGCGCAGTTGGTACCTGTGACGGCTGAGCCACGGTTGACCTTGGAGCTGAAGTTGTTTCATCTGTGTCAGGCTTTCTGCTTCCGTCAGCAAAGGTTGTGAACGGATTGCGTGTTGTGGCTTCTTCATCATTTGATGGCTTTGTGTTTTTTATTTCGGAAAGATCCCTTGTTGTTGCAATTGCAACAGTTGGAATTGTTTCAACTTTCTGCGGTGCAGTTGCGCTGCTCTGAGGAACAGTGAACGGATCATTCGTTGTCAGAACCGGCAGTGAAGCGTTGTTAGTTGTGACATTTTCAAAAGTAATCGGTGCCTGTTTATCGTTGAGAGTTCTGACAGCGAGGAATGAACCTCCGCAAACAACAATAAGCGCAACCAAAACAAAAAACGTCAAGCCTGTTTTGTCACGTCTCATATATATCCTCCTTAGGGCCGCAATTTACAAGATATTGTCCTATATGCCCATTAACTCACTATATCTTCATATAGAATAACAGAAAAAAAGCAAAAGGTCAAGGCAAATCGACTATATTTTTATTTTATTAACAAAATAATTACCTGCAATTCAATTTTTCCTTTCGGGAACGCCTGAAAGTACCAAATAATCGCATAAAAAACGGGAACAATTCAAGCTGTTCCCGTTTTAATTAATTTATTTAATTGCTTAGTTGTTGCCAAAAATGTTTCTGCCCTTAAAAATCGGAAGTACATCACTTTCGTCTTCATCAGGGTCATCAAAAATTGATGATGACTTTTTCGGAGTTTCAACAACGTCAAATTCAGCTTGTCCCTCATCCTCTGACGGCTGAGCTTCTTCCTGTTCAGGCTGAGCTGAAACCGGAGGCACTGAGAAGATGTCTTCAAAAGATCTTTCAGGGGCTGCGCTTGGCTGCTGAACCGGCTGAGAAGCCTGCTGCTGAGCAGATTCAAAAGCAGCAAGGAAAGATTTGCCAAATTCGCTCGGACCGCTGTTTGAGGTGTCCATTGAAGTGAAAATTGACTGACCTTCATTCTTAGGCTTGGTTGACTGGCTGATGAAAGAGGTTCTCTGCTGAGCATGAGCTCTTGCATTTGAAGCAACTTTTTCTTCTTCAGCAGCCGGAGCAGGTACTTCATCATCCGAGCCCGTGAAGCCGGTTGCAATGACAGTGATGAGCATTTCGTCGCCCATGTCCTCGTCAAATACTGAACCGAAGATGATGTTTGCATCCGGATGAGTTGCCTGAGTAACAAGATCGCCGGCCTGTTCAATCATGTCAAGTGACATATCGCTTGAGCAGGTTACGTTGATAATTACACCGCTTGCGCCGTCAATTGCGGTTTCAAGAAGCGGACTTGTGATTGCCTGCTTGGTTGCTTCGTTTGCGCAGTCAGCACCACGGCCACGGCCGATACCCATATGAGCACGACCCGCATCTTTCATGACACTCTTGATGTCAGAGAAGTCGAGGTTGATATAGCCGGGAACTTTAATTGTATCTGAAATGCTCTTAACGCCCTGCCACAAAACTTCGTTTGCTTTGCCGAAAGCATCTTTCATGCTCAATGACTTATCGCCGAGAAGCTTGAGCCTTTCGTTCGGAATAACAATGAGGCTGTCAACGTGCTTTTGAAGCTCCATGATGCCTTCTTCAGCCTGCTTCATACGTCTTCTGCCTTCAAATTTGAACGGCTTTGTGACAATACCAACTGTGAGAGCGCCAAGCTCCCTTGCAACTTCAGCAACAACAGGAGCAGCACCTGTTCCTGTTCCGCCGCCCATGCCTGCTGTGATGAAAACCATGTCAGTTGAACGAAGTGCATCGGCAATTACATCACGGCTTTCCTCAGCGGCCTTTCTGCCGACTGTTGGGTCACCGCCTGCACCCATGCAGCCTGTTACCTTTTCACCAATCTGAATTTTATGGGTTGCTTTTGAATTTTCAAGAATCTGTCTGTCGGTATTAATCGTTAAAAATTCAACGCCGAAAACGCCGGCTTCAACCATGCTGTTAACTGCGTTTCCGCCGCCGCCGCCAACACCGACTACCTTAATCTGGTTATATGCGATGTTATCGTTGTCCATAACGAAGCTCATTTTACTTCCTCCTTAATCATCACTTTTTATTTTAGTCAAAACTTGTTTATAGGATATTTCGTACCATTATAACACGTATCGAGGTGAAAATGCAATAATAAATTATTCATATATTGCTGATTTTTTCCATATTTTTTAGTAAAATCGACAAATGACGGTCATTTATTTCAATTCGCCGTCCTTGAGAACTGCCATATCGGAATATCTCAGATCAATGTAATAGTTTCCGTCGGTTTTAACCTTGCTTTCAATCGCCATTTGTGCAAGCTTCATTCTGCGCTCAAAATCGGTTCCTGCTTCAACATAGATTTTGATTCTTGAATCGCAGGTAATGCAGATTTCATTGAGGTTGCTCAGGTTAATTACATTGCAGTTTTTGATTTTGCACTTTTCAATTGCAGCAGCAATTTCCTGTGCGGTATCAAACCTTTTTTTGTTGTTCTCGTTCGGCGCATACATTTCACCAACGGCATAATCCTGCTTTTCGAAGCCCTCAAGCTTATAGTATCCGTTTTTGATTTTTTTCTTTTTATCAGAAACGATTTTTCCGCTTTTGTCAACACAAATATAGTTTGCACCGTTGACAATCAGATATTTCTCGTTGGTTTCGGTGACAGTCAAAGCGAGCGTTGACGGAAGCTGAAAATCAATGTCAACCGATTCGATATACGGCAATGCCTTGCTGACAACCGAATTAGTTTTGCCTTTCATGATGCGGAACATATTGTCGCCCTTGGCGATGCCTGCCGCATTGAGAAGCTCCTGCTCCTTATAAACGGAGAGCCCCTCAATTTTTATCGTTTCAATCGGTGCGCCGTGAGCATAGCAGAAAATCAGCAGTGCCGACATTGCAACAAACAGCAAAGCACAAACGCTGATGACAACATAAAATTTGCCGGTTCGCTTTGCCTTTTTTGTGTGCTTACGTCTCAACTCATCGCCCGATTTACCTTTCGCCTTTTCATTATTATAATTGCGGTTTGAACGTTCAATTTTTTTGCGGCGGTTTTCCTCCGCCCTTTTTTCACGCTCAAAAGCTTTTTTTGCCTGCTTTTCATCAATCGGACGCCTTGCAGTGTTTCGGTTTTGCGAAGCAGAGTTTGGTTTCCTGCCGCTTTGTTGATTTGTTTTTTTATGGTTGTTCTTTTGGTTTTTATTCAAAATGCCGCCGATAATTTTAGCCGCCGTTGATTTCTTCTTTTTTTTGTTTTTCTTGCCTGTGGGATTTTTTCCCTGAGGCTTTTTGCTGTTTTGTGAAGCCTTTTGAGCACCTGCCCTTTTTTGGGCAGAATTGCGCACGGTTTCCTTTGATGTATTCATGAAAATTGATTCATCATAGGCACTTTTCGGTGAATATTTTCCGTAAGCATTATCGCTTTGCGGATAATCATATCTGAGTGAGCCGAAGCCGTTTGATGAATAGCCTGTGCTTCTTCTGCTGTTTGACGAAGCAGAAGAATGGAAAAGAGGGTCTGCACCGCCCGAACGTCCGAAACCTGTTGGCTTAGGCTCATATTTATATGCCTTTTCGGGGACATAATCATTATAATGCTTCATTGCTTCGTTTTTTTCGGCGCTCCAACTGAAGCCCGAATCTTCCTCAGGTCGGGTTCCGCCTGAATTTTCCCAATCCTGCATTGTTATTCGCCCCTTTCTATTTCTGCTCCGACTGCTCTCAGGCAGTCCTCAATTTTTTCATATCCTCTGTCGATGTGACGAATGCCGCTGATGACGGTTTTGCCTTTTGCGGCAAGCCCTGCCACAACAAGCGCCGAGCCGCCACGCAGGTCAATTGATTCAACATTTGCACCATATAGAGTCTTTACCCCATCAACAATTGCAACTCTGCCCTCAACCTTGATGTCTGCTCCCATGCGAACAAGCTCACCAACGTGCTTGAACCTGCTTTCAAAAATATTTTCAACAACAACGCTTGTTCCCTTTGCCCTGCAAAGCATTGCCATAACAGGTGCCTGTGCATCCGTGGGGAAGCCGGGATAAGGCATTGTTCGGATGTCACGCACGCAATTTAACTTTCCGCTTGAAGCAATACGCACACTGCTTCTTTCTGTTGCAATGTGACAGCCTGCCTTTTCAAAAACAGAGTTAACCGACATAAAATGCTGCGGATCAACATTTTTGAGCAGAACATCTCCGCCCGAAGCTCCGACCGCCGCCATATAAGTCAGCGCAACAATTCTGTCGGATATAACAGTATGCTCGGCTGAATGAGCCTTTTTCACACCGTCAATCACAACAGTACCCTCCGGTTCAACCGTCACCTTGCAGCCACACTTATTAAGGAAAGCGGCAAGGTCAATTATCTCCGGCTCCCTTGCTGCGTTGAGAATGACTGTTCTGCCCTTTGCAAAAACAGAAGCCAGCATAATGTTTTCCGTTGCACCAACGCTTGGGAAAGATAAGCTCACAGTGACTGCTTTGAGAGGAAGCTCTGCTTCGCAACTGAGATGACCGAAGCTTTCATCAATTCTTACTCCAAGTGCACGAAAAGCCGCCAGATGCAGGTCAATCGGTCGAAGTCCGATTTCACAGCCACCGGGGAGCGAAAGCTCAGCTTTGCCAAGCCTGCTGATGATTGAGCCGAGAAAAACAATTGATGAGCGCATTTCACGCATCAGCTTTGTGGGTATATTATAACATGATACGCTTGATGAATCAACCGTCACAGTATGATTTTCTCTTTTGACATGGCAGCCGATATGTTCAAGGATTCTGATGGCTGCGTCAACGTCGGTCAGGTTCGGGCAATTATGTATGACGCTTGTTCCGTCCACAACAACGCAGGCGGCAAGAATCGGCAGGGCACTGTTTTTTGAGCCCTGAATGTCAATTTCGCCCCGAAGCTGTTTACCTCCGTTAATAATGATGCTTTCCATACTTCATCACACCTTCATCAAGGATATTTTCATAACCATCCTATGCAAAAATGCTGTTATCGGTGAATTTTTGAAGCTGCTCAATCATTTATCAGCCGTTATTTTCGGTTTTTATCAAAGATATAACTATATCGGCAATCGTATTTTTTGCATCAATGAGCGCCATGTTCTTTGCGTTTTCGCCAATTGCTTTCAGTTCGGCTTCGTTTGAAATCAGCCTTTCAAAAACTTCGCCCATTGTTTGCTCTGTGAGGTTTTTTTCTTCAATAATTTCTGCCGCCTTGTTGTTAACAAGTGCCATTGCATTGTGATATTGATGATTTTCCGCAACATTCGGTGAGGGAATCAGAATCGAAGCCTTGCCGAGTGCTTCAATTTCAGAAAGTGAGCTTGCGCCCGCACGGCAGATTACAAGGTCAGCGGCGGACATACATCTGTCCATATCGGTGATGTATTCACGAATTTCAACGTTCTTTGCCTTTTCAAGGTCAACGCCGTTTTCTTTGAGCTTGTCCGGTACCCATAAGCCATATTGTCCCATTGCGTGGAGGAAATAGATGTTTTCGTTCTGCCAATTTTTTGAGATAATGTCAACCATGGCGTTGTTGATCGTTTCTGCGCCGAGACTGCCACCCATTGAAAGCACCAGCTTCTGGTTATCCTTAACTCCAAGCTCACACCTGCTGATGTCACGGTCAGCTTTGAGCATTTCACCCCTGACGGGAAGTCCCGTAACAGTGCAGGGATTTTTTGCTTCAAGATATTTTTCAGCGGCATCAACGGTCAGCATAACTCTGTCAACCTTTTTTGCAAGTGCCTTGTTGGTAACGCCCGGATAAGCGTTCTGCTCGTGAATCGCAGTTGGAATGCCGAGCTTTGCCGCCATGCGAACAACCGGGCCGCTGACATAGCCACCAAAGCCAACCACAACATCCGGGCTAAATTCACGAATGATTTTCTTTGCCTGAGATGATGACTTGAGCAGCTTTGTGACTGTTCCGATGTTGCGCTTGATGTTTTCAAGTGTCAACTGACGATAGAAGCCGGAAATGTCAATTGTTGCAAAATCAAAACCTGCGGCAGGAACGAGCTTCGCTTCCATCTTATCTTTTGTTCCAACAAACAGAATTTCAGCTTCAGGGTATCTTTGACGAATTTCGCCTGCAACTGCAAGTGCAGGATTGATATGACCGCCTGTTCCGCCGGCGGCAAACATAATTTTCATTGAAATGCACCTCGTTTTTATTTTAATTGAAAAAATTTAATTAAGCACGAATAGTGAAAAGGTAAATGCAGTACACACAATCAAACAATTCTTACCTTCTCACTATCATATTTCACCTATATTCAGTCCTCGATAAACTTCCAGTTACAAAATTTCTTTTCCATCCATTCATCGGGGTATTTATCATCAATGAAGCGACTGATGCGGTTCATCGGCGGTTTTCCTCTGTGACGGTTTGCCCAGCGTATGATGCACACTGCCGTGCAGGAAAGGTTGATTACCATGAAAACCGAAAGCACACTGCACAGCACATTCCACGAAGCACCGCTCATGCGCATCAAAAGCTTTTTAAGCGGTTTGTTCATGAAACGGTCGAAGACAAAGCCCATTGCACCCCATGCAACTGTCATTTTCGGGCTGATGAGCCCCTGCAAATTCCAGCGGTGATGCCTGTAATCCCACGCTTTCATGCGTATGCCGATTCTTATGACAAGGCCGCAAAGATACTCAACCAATGAGCCTGCAAGTGCAAGCATCGCAACACGAAGCAGCAACGGATGACCGACAAGCAAATAATCGACTATACAAAACAAGGATATGCCGATTCCGTAAACGATGTTAAACGGGCCGAGAAGTGCAACAACATGAGTTTCCCATTTACCTTTATATAACTTGCACCAAACGCCCTCAACAATCACGCCCAAAACATTTCCGATCATAAACAGGAAAAATATATCCCTATAAGTTATTGCACTCATATTTTACACTCCCATGCGCCGTCCGAAACATCCAACAGCACTTTTTATTTTTTGTGGATTTTGGTTTTTCCGATTTTAGGTTATGTTTTAGGTACGATACCCCTGACGGGGCGGGCGGTAAAATACCGCCCATGCTAATTGATTTATAAAAGTAAAGTTATTCTTTTTCCAAATATGACCGCCGTGAAACTGACAGCACAACTCCCATTTCGCAAAGGAGAATGAACAGCGAGGTGCCTCCGTAGCTGAAGAACGGCAGCGGAACGCCTGTGTTTGGAATTGTGTCAGTGACAACGGCGATGTTCAAAATCACCTGAACGCCGATTTGCATCATGATTCCGATGACGAGTAATGCACCAAAATAATCAGTGGTTTTGGTTGCAATCATGAAGCCCCTGACGATGAGAATTGCAAACAAAATGATGACAACCATTGCACCGACAAAGCCAAGTTCTTCGCAAACAATTGTGAAAATGAAATCGTTTTGCGGTTCCGGCACATAAAGGAGCTTTTGCTTTGAATTGCCGAAGCCTAAACCGAACGGTCCGCCTGAGCCGATTGCAAGAAGTCCGTTTTTCGTTTGCCAATAGGTTGTGCTGCCAACGGTTTCCTTTGCTTTCCAAACCGCAACACGCTCATAAGCATAGTCACTGAACAGCTTGAGGACTTCCGGCTTGATGATGACAATTGCGCCAACAATCAATGCAGCAACGCCAACAGCAGCAAAATACTTTTTCGGTACGCCGCCAATCCACATCATCAGAACACCAACGGTGAAAATCATGATTGACGCCGAAAGATGCTTTCCGACAATGACGAATGCAAAGAAAATCACAACTGCCGCCGCAAGAACAACCGTTGATTTAAACGGTGTATCAACAAATCCGAAAAGGATTTTTTCAGGCGTTGTGAGTCTGCCTCTTTTCGGAAGAACAGGTTTGCCTTTTTCGCTTCTGAGCGGTTCATATAAAATGCACAGCAGATATGCCATGAACAAAATCAGCACAAACTTTGCAATTTCCGAAGGCTGAAACTGAACAGGACCAACCTCAATCCAGCGCTTGATTGATTCGCCACGGTTTGTCACAAGCGCAATTAAAAGCAAAATGAGCGTAATCGGCACAGCCACAAACGGCGTGAGCGCACTGTTGAGGATTCTATAGTCAACCTTGCTGATGAAAAACATTGCAATAAAGCCGAGTATGCCGAAAAACAGTTGCCTCATGAAATAAGCGCTTGCGCCGCTTTTTGCATTTTTTGCCGCATAAGCATAGCTTGCGGAATACATCATGATGATTCCGAACGCAAACAAAAGAATCACAAAGCAGCAAAAGATAACGTCGATACTGCCTGAATGAAAAAAGTTTTTGAAGATAGTATCGGGTTTTCTTTTCAGCGGCCGACCTTTTGCCGGCTGTCTGCCAATTGTTTTTTCCGCCATTCGTAACACCGGCTTTCTTAAAAATAATAATATTAATCTATAAACT
>JAMPAE010000079.1 GCA_023667385.1 Ruminococcus sp. | reverse complement strand
GAGCTTATGATAAAATCAGGTGCGGTTTCAGTTGCCGCCAAGCCGACGCAGAAGCAGGAAGCACCTGCCGTGCAGGAAAAAATACCGGCTGAGCCGATACAAAAGCGTGCCGAACCTGAGCGCAATGATGAAGAATTTATCCCGCCGCCCGAAGAACCGCCTATGCATGAAAGCCATGAGCAGGCAGCTACGAATACCGTTGCGACAGACAGTGACTTTGAGGGCTGGGCACAGGTACTCAATGAGCTTGGCGAAATCAACAAGCCGATTTGGGGTATACTCATCGGCTCAACAGCATACATCAGAAATGATTTTGTGCTCATCAAAAGCGAAAATCCAACCTTTGCCTCGTTCATCAAAACGGGCACAAATGCACGTGATGTTAAGGAAGCAATTTTCCGTGTCACAGGCAAGAAATACAGGCTCGGAATCTATAATCCGACCTCGGCAGCGGCAGGAACAACTGCGGCAAAGCCAAAAGACCCGCTTGAAAACCTTGTCAGCAAGGCAAGAGATTTGGGCGTAAATATCACGATTGAATAATCAATGAGGAACAACCTCTGATGCAGAACTTCCTCATCTGTTAATGACAGAATTAATAAAAATAAAAGGAGATTGATTATTATGAAAGCAAGGATTCCCGGAATGCCAAACGGCGGCGGACAGATGAATATGATGAAAAAGATTCAGGAAATGCAGGCACAGCTTGAAACAAAGCAGGCTGAAATTGAACAGACTGAATTTTCTGCATCATCAGGCGGCGGAGCAGTTGAGGTGACTGTCACAGGCGCACATGAAATCAAGGCAATCAACCTCAAGCCTGAAATTGTTGACCCTGACGACATTGAAATGCTTTCAGACCTCATCATTGCCGCAGCAAACGAAGCAATGAAAAAAGCCGAGGACGCAATGGAGCAGGCAATGGGTGCACTCAAAAGCGGGCTCAATCTTCCGTTCTGATGGCAGGATATAACGTAGCCTCACTTGCAAGGCTGATTGAACAATTTGAGCGTATGCCCGGAATTGGGCATAAAAGCGCACAGCGTTTGGCGTTTTATGTTTTGAACATGAAACAATCAGAAGCCGAAGCTTTTTCAAAGGCCATTCTTGATGCGCACCAAAAAATCAAAAAATGCACAAAATGCTGCAACCTTGCGGAAGATGAGCTTTGCCCAATTTGCAAAAGCTCCAATCGTGATGAAAGCATCGTTTGCGTTGTTGAGGATCCGAGAGATGTGCTTGCTTTTGAGCGCACGCATGAGTTCAACGGTACATATCACGTGCTTCACGGTGTGATTTCGCCAATGAATGGTATCGGCCCCGAGGATATTACAATCAAGGAGCTGCTCAACAGAATCGGTGACGGAAAAATCGCCGAAGTTGTCATGGCAACCAACCCAACAGTTGAGGGCGAAGCAACCGCAATGTATATTTCAAGGCTTCTCAAGCCAATGGGTATCACAGTCAGCCGTCTTGCATACGGCGTACCTGTTGGTGCAGAGCTGGAATACGCCGATGAGGTTACGCTCACAAGGGCGCTTGAGGGCAGACGTGTGCTTTAATGAGTAGGTAAGACCTGATTATTACAGAGCGCTAAAGCGCATAATATTAAAAAAGAGGTGATTTTCGTGTCGGTAAGCAAAGACATTCAAAAAGTTTCACAAAACAAAAAGGCATATCATGACTATTTTGTGCTCGAAACCTACGAAGCCGGTATTGAGCTTTTCGGCACGGAGGTCAAATCAATTCGTGCAGGCAAGCTGAACCTGAAAGATTCATGGTGCAGCATTGATGACGGCGAAATTTTTGTCAACGGTATGCACATCAGTCCTTATGAGCAGGGCAACATTTTCAACAGAGACCCGATGCGTGTCAGGAAGCTGCTGATGCACAAAAGGGAAATCATGCGTCTGCTTGGCACAACAAAGCAACAGGGTCTGACACTGATTCCGCTTTCGGTTTATTTTGTCAAGGGCAGAGCAAAGCTTGAAATTGGGCTTTGCAAAGGTAAAAAGAACTATGACAAGCGTGAAACCATGGCGCAACGTGATGCAAAGCGTGACATTGAGCGCTCATTCAGAGGAAAAGAATAATGAGGAAGTTCTGATTAATTCAAAGCGCACATCCTGCACATGGATTTTCCATTTGACAAATGCAGAAAACAGCATATAATAAAATTACGAATCATGGGGACGAAAGGATTTCGACGGGGATTCGGAAGTATGATAAGCGGGTAGTGATGTGGGATCACTTTAAACTCCACATTCTTAAAATAAACGACAATAAAACTGTCTTAAAGGCTGCTTAAAGCGGCCCGTCTGAGTGAAGAGTACTGCGGCTTCACATCAGGCGTCGATCAGCAGTGAACGTGAACAGCCCAACAGCCTCATAAGCTGTCACGCATCAGAGGCTACCGAGCAAGCAAGCCTGTCATTTGGCGTGCCTGCAAGGGAACTTTAAAAAAATGACTGCACCCGGAGAAAGTTATGTGGATGAGTTTTCGGACGCGGCTTCGATTGCCGCCGTCTCCACCAAATAAAAAGGGCAAAGTAAAATTTGTCCTTTTTGAAATTTTTGCGGCAATCGAAGCCGCATAGTCCATCTCACGGCTTTGTTGAAGAAGCATAGTATAGTTTAACAAGAACAAGGAGGAATACATATGATAGGAGATATTGTGGAAGTGATTGTTGACAGACCGCTCGGAAGCTGTCATCCTAACCATAAGGATATGTACTATCCGATAAATTACGGCTATGTCAAAGGTATTATTGCGCCGGACGGAGAGGAGCAGGACGCCTATATCTTAGGCGTTGATGAACCCGTGGACAAGTTCACAGGCAAGGTCGTTGCAATTATTCATCGTTTTGATGATGTGGAAGAAAAATGGGTGGTTGCACCTGAAGATAAAACGTTTTCGCTTGAAGAAATCAAAGCACAAGTTGCTTTTCAAGAGCAATATTTTAACATTGAAATCAGAATGTGAGTATGCATTTGCAAAAAGCTTCCCGCCATCTTTATTCACAGGCTTTGATTGTGCCTCTGCTGGACTTTTCGCTGCGATGAGTGTATAATACCCATGTAGCTATTTTGAAAGGATTGGTGCATCAATGAAAAAGGTTTTGTGCCTGATTGTTTCGGTGCTGATGGTTTGCTCACTTTTTGGGTGTGCAGGCAGTCAGAAGCATGAAATTGAAATTGCCGAAGTCGGAGTTTCAACAGGTGTTTATGCTTATTATTTGGACAGGGTAATGGCTTCACCAAAAGCTTATTCTGTCAAAGCGGATGATGCAGAAAAAATTCAGGCAAAGGCACTTGAGCTTTGCAGGCAGCTTGTTGCGGTTGATAATTTCATTAAAAAAAACAGCATCACGATGGACCTTTACTTGAAAAGCAATGCTGCACAGGCAACGGAAAATCAGTGGAGTTTGTTTGGCGAATATTATAAATCAATCGGTGTTCAGAAAACGGACATCACCAAAATCAATACCTATGAAATGCAAAAACAAAAGCTGCTGCTTTATTATTATGATGTAAACGGCAAGAATCCTGTTTCAGAGGATGATTTAAAGCAGAAGTTTGTTGAGCTTTACATTGGTTTTAAGGGCTTTGAAGTACCGCTCACAAAAACGAACGCCAAAGGTGAGGTTGTTGACATGAACAATGCCGAAAAAAAGGCGGTTGAAGCAGAGCTTCGTGAAATTGCCGCTGACATCAACAACGGTCAGTCAATAGATACGGCCAACAAGAAATACATGAGCAAGCAGGATTTGGTTGTCACCGATGATTTGCAGGTGATTTTGATTGAAAAAAACGACCCCATGTATGACGATGATTTTTTTGACAAGCTTTCAACCATAAGCCACGGCAGGGCGGCAATTGTCAAATCCGGCAAGAGCATTTATGTTGTTCAGCGAATGACAATTGCTTCGGCTGACGATGACGCATATTCGCAATATAGAACGCAGGTTCTTGAAACGATGAAAATGCCGTCGGTTGAAAAGCAGATTGCGAAGTGGGCGGAAAAACTTGAAGCTACTGTTGATGAAAAGGCACTTGCAAAAATTTACAGCACTGTTTCAACAGGCAGAGAAGCTGTGAAAAATTGATTTTGTTTCGTATTGCGGGCGGGAATTTACCAATCGGTGAAATTCTGCCCGCATATTTTATTTTGTGCAGCCACCCCTCGCCCGACCGTGAGGTCGGGAGATTTCGCCTTTGGCGAAATCAAGCAAAAAATAAATTTTTTGCTCAAGGGGCGGCGGAAAGCGTGGCACAATCTTACTTTAACATCCCGCTAAAAGCGTAGAAAGAAAAAGAACCTGCCCATTGATAGGCAAGTTCCTTTTCTTTTTGAGTGTTTATTGTAATGTCAAAGCTACGTCTTTTTCAGTAGCAGTGAAGTAATCACTGTGATTTTCCAACAGGAAGAAGATGAACATAAATTCAAGCGGCAGCAGTTCAACAAGCCCGGATCTGCCGCATTTTTGCTTGAGAATGATGAATAGCGTGACCGTTATAATGGTTGTGAGAGCAAAAATTGCAATTATACCGATTAAAAACGGCGTATATTTTTTGTTGCGCTTGCACAGCGGAATGAGAAAGAAGATAATCGCAGCCATGATAAAATAGAAGAAAACAATGGCAGAAAGCGAATGAACAACATTAAGCTCACTGCTGTCGGTGGTCGGCGCAATGATGCACGGAATGATTGCAAGCGAGCCGATGAGCGCAACCGCAATTGTGAAATAGTTTTTATAGCCATGCTTTTTGAACATCATGATGAAGTTGCAGAAAAGAGCAACGGCAAGCGCAATGCTCACAACAACAAATCCGCTGCGATATTCAAGCGCTGTCATGCTGATCGTGTAGTGAAGCGGGTTTCTTATGAAAATGTAGGTGGTAAAAATTATCCACGTGAAAATGAGTGAACCCCAGCAAAATGCAGAAAACGGTGAGGTATCTTTGACTGCTATCTGATTTTCAAGTGCATCTCTTTGTGCTCTCGGAGAGGCGATGTCAGTGTGGTTAATCAGGTAAATAACAACGTAGGCAACAACGATTGGAATTATTTCAAAAAATCCGTTTTTGCTTTTCTGCAAATCCTTGAAAACAACTGTCAGAATCACAAATGCAAGCAAATCCGCAAGGCAAATTGCCGCACCAATGCCTGTGATTGCTTTCAGGCTCTTCTTTTTCAAATGATTGCTCAGCGTGAGGCAGAAAACAAGAATGATTGTTGCGTTGATGATGATGTTTCCGAAGCCTGTGATCCAATGAACAATGGTTGCAAAGGTTGTGATTTCGCCGCCTGTGGCTTTGCACGGCATAAGCGTTGTTGCAACAAGTCCCATGCATATGTTTGACACGCAGCCCAAACGAAGCCAGAACTTCTTGCCGACTTTATAAGTGCGGAACATATAAAGAATATTGATTAAAAATGCGGCGCCGAAAAGGAAGCAATATACGCAAAACAAAAACAAGCGTGTTTTTCCAATGGTGCTTATCGTGACGTATCTCGGATCTTCAATGAACGCAAACAAAATCGAATATGCAAAAGACATTGCCCACCATGTAAGTGCGGTTTCTCTTTTTTTGAAATGCGCTGAAAGCTTATTTTCACTTATCATAGTTTGTAATCATCTCCTGAGGAAAATTTTGAAGTTTCTGTTGATTTTTGCAGAAAAAGGGATTATAATACAAATGTTGAATTAAAGACATGAATCAATTAAACAACACTTGTGGAGTAACCCACGTTGTTGATTATATCAAATCTGTCGATAAGATTCAATCGTTAAAAATTTACAATATATTGGATAATCAACATTCGAGTTAGATTGTGTCAAAAAGGAGAAAAATATGCCGAGAAAAAGTGCAGATACCAGCGTTAAGGAAGACAGACGAATCCGCAAAACAAAAAAAGCTCTCAGAGAGAGCCTGTTTGAGCTTCTTGAAGAAAAAAGCATCAATCAAATAACCGTTACCGAGCTGACAAACATGGCAGATGTTAACCGCTCAACCTTTTATCTTTATTATAATGACGTGTTTGACATGATGGAGAAAATTCAGGATGAGATTTATAATGTTCTGCTTGAATGTGTTGTAAAATCCACAAGTGAATTTTCAGAGCCGGAAGATTTCTTCAAATACTGCGTAAAATTCCTTGATTTCTGCAAGGAAAATCATTCTGTGTGTCACTTTGTTGTCAGAAATGACTGCAACAATCAGCTTGCAGACAGAATCAAAAGGGCAGTTTGTGATGTTGTGCCAAATTCAGCAAAGCACTTCAGCCAAGATGATCCGAGGTATTATCTGACAACGTTTGCACTTTCCGGAATGATCAGTGTCATCATTGAATGGATGAACAACGGCATGAAAATCCCGTCAGAAGATATGGCAAGGTTTTTGGCTTATACATATGTTTTAGGCTCAAAAATGCAGAAAGAAAGCGATTTTTATAAAAACTATTCCCTCTATGCCGACGCTTGATAAAATTTTATGAAGCGATCATATCGGGTCTAAATAACTTTAATTGACAAAATATAACAAATATGATAATTAATGGGGCAGTCGATTACTCGGCTGCCCTGATGGGTACTGTATATAACGATAGGTTGCGGGTGTTCGGTGAACACCTTTGCCGCAGGCAAAAGCAATGTCTGAGGCGGCAGCCGAGTGAGCGGTTTGCTTCCGAGAGGAGGCGATGGCAAATGACAGTATTAGAAGTATTAGCGCTTCTTTCACTTATCATTGCTGTTGTTGATCTTTGTTATAAAATCTTTAAATATTCAGGCAAGGATAGCAACTCTTAATTTTGCATTGCTTCGGCAATGTGGAGTGTGCTTTATGATTTAATTTAAGGCTACATAAATTAAGAAAACACCGCCCTCAACCAAAATGCGGTGTTTTCTAAAAAATATCTGATTTTTGGGGAGTAACCGCTTATCGCAGTACCCACTT
>JAMPAE010000078.1 GCA_023667385.1 Ruminococcus sp. | reverse complement strand
CACATTCCCGTGCAATGTAGGGGCGACCATCGGTCGCCTGTGAACGGCATTTTTTGCGGAAAATCACATCTCAATGCAAAGAAGTCGCAGAAAACGTGCGATTTTTTTCGTTTTTGGCGGATATAGTGAAAGGGTATTTTCACCCATGTTTTTTAATCAGCACAAATGTGAGCTGACATTTTTTTAACACAACACTGAAAAGCACATTCTTGCTCAGTCGGTCACTGCTTGCCGCAATGAAGCACACTTGCTGAGTCGGACACTGAGCTGACAGTGGAATAAACCAGATTCAAACCTGAGAAGCTGCACTCAGGTTTGATAAATTATGCAGGAATTAAAATAAATCCCGGAAAAACCCGAATTAACCCGTGAAAAACTTGGGTAAATCCCGGATTAACTCTATAACGTAAAGGAAAGTAAAGAAAAGGAAAGTAAATAAAAAAAGAGAAAATGAAAATAGGGGCGACCGTCGGCCGCCTGTGATTGGTGTTTTTGACAGAAAGGGTAAATCATAGGATTAACCCCATCCGGTTGCATGAACACCAAACCATGTGCAGAACTGATGAGACGATTAAGAACTATCCCCCATTTCTTAAGATTTTCTTACGTTTCTTACGATTTTCTTAAAGCTATTGATATATCTTTTATCCGTCTGTATTATGATATTATCAAAAAAGGAGGGGTTTACATGAATCCGAACGAAGAAAAAACCGCAAGAGTGATGAATAAGCCTGTTAAGGTGGTTCTGACAATTTTGGCATTTGTGCTGTTTTCGGTGCTTTATGGTGCTGTCACGCTGGTGCTGATTTATAATCATACAGACCCGATGCTTGCAATTTGTGCTGCGCTCACAGCCGTTGTTGCCGGCGCAGAAACGCTTTTGCTCAGACGGCTGAAAGCGCCGAAATATATTCTTACTCCGTCATTGTTTGTTCCGGCGGCAGTGCTTTTTGCAATTTTGTTTTTCGGTCCGACAGGAGTAATTGACATTTATGACGTAATATTTTCGCTTCCGGTATGCGCCATGCTTGGCACTGTCAGATGTGCTGTTGCTGTGATTGACAGTATCGTTGCAAAAAAGGCTGTGCCCGCAGTGTGCTTCATTGTTGCAACCGTGATTTTCATTTTTGCAGGGCTTGATTTTGTGGTAAATGGCTACAGAATTGATAATGCCATTGTTAAATATTTTGAGGAAGTTTCAGGCGGTGCTGACAGAACAGGCTCATGGAGCTCAATCAATCAAGAGGTCGGCAGAGATAAAAACTGGCAGCAGATTGTCAAAAACTCAGCTTTTCAGTTTGGTAAATCGGGAAAGCAATTTGATGAAGACTGGGGTGGTGAGCGTGTGACCCGTGAACGTGGAACATACCCCAACATTGACGGCTCAACTGTTTGTGTGCCGATGGGCGCAGAATTTGCAAGGCAGCACCTCGGCATGGATGACGAAACCTGCAACGACTTTGTGATGTTTTCAACAACGCACAATGCCTATGAAAATCTTATTTCACGTGTGATTATGGAGAATAACTATTGGTATGCCGGCAGTGTTTATACTAAGCTGACACCGAACAAAAGCATCGACCTTGTTCTCGGCACTGAGCCATCGGATGAAGAACTTGCGATGGCAAAAAAGGCAAACGTTGAGCTTGTTAAAAAGCCTGTTTGCTTTGATGCGTTTGTATTTATCACGCATAAAGATAACCCGATTGAAAGCCTGACAGTGGAGCAGGTCAGAGATATTTACAGCGGCAAAATCAAAAACTGGAAGGAAGTCGGCGGCAAGAACGAAAAAATCGTTGCCTATCAGCGTGAGGAAAATTCCGGCAGTCAAACAGCAATGGAAAACCTTGTCATGGGTGGCAGAGACATGATTGACCCAATTGAAATCAAGGTTATTGCCGGCATGGGAACGCTTGTTGACGCTGTTGCCGAATATAAAAACAAAACCGCAAGCCTTGGCTATACTTACAGATATTACATCGACACGCTTTATAAAAACGACAACATCAAAACCATTGCCATCAACGGCATTGCACCAACCGATGATAATATCAGAAGCGAAAAGTATCCGTTCACAACGAACTACTACGGCGTCATCAGGCACGGAGATGAAAATGAAGTGGGCGGCAAATTCCTTGATTGGATGCTGACAGATGAGGGACAAAAATGCATTGCCCAGGCAGGATACATCACAGTGAGAGAAATTCGCAGCTAAAAATAAAAAGGCAGATTTTTCGTCTGCCTTTTATTCAGTCTTATACTTTGCTCATTTCAAATTCGCAGTTGAAATCTTTGATGTTGAGCCCCATTTGTTTTGCTTTGATTGCCTTTTTTGCTGCCGCACGGGTCATTGTGATTTCATCAGGGCCATAATAAATGCCGAGGACATTCATGTAATCCTTATGGCGCTGAATGCGCTTGCAGAAAGAATCATAGTTTTTGACGCTGCTGTCAGACCACACACATTCGGAAAGCGCAAGAGTACGGTTGAACATTTTGAAGAAAAGCTGTTCCTCATTTTCTGTCCATTCCGTCCAGTTCTCACCCTCAAAGCCGATTACGCTTGAAAGCATATCCTTTGGCACGTTGTTGTTCAGGGGATTGAATGTATAAGTGCTTTTGGTCGGCACAACAATGTGATGCATATCAAAATAGAACGACTTGTGGCAGCTCATTATGATTTTTCCGCCCTGCTTGATGTGGTCGGTGACCTTTCTGTCTTTTTTCGGTGTCCAATATTGAACCACAATGTCACGGTCAAGCAAATCAGCCTGAAGCACTTCGTTCCAGCCAACAAGCGTTTTGCCGTGCTGCTTGAGGTGTTCGTTGACCCTGTTGATGAAATATCCCTGCAAGGCTGCCTCATCTTTAAGGTTGTTTTCTGCCATTTTCTTTTGGCAAAGGCTGCACTTTTTCCATTCATCCTTCGGTGCTTCGTCACCGCCGATGTGAAAATATTTAAACGGGAACAGCGGTGCAACCTCATCAATAACATCAAAAACAAACTGATAAACTTCATCCTTGCCGAGGCAAAGGGTTCTGTTCCATGAGCGATTGCCGTGTGATTCGGGAATTTTTCCGCCGAAATAGCCGGGAACCTCGCAGTCAATGTCACGGCAGGCAAGGTGGTTATAGCTTGCCAAAGCCGATGCACAGTGAGCAGGAAAATCAATTTCGGGAACAATTTCAATGCAGCGTTCTTTTGCGTATTCAACAATTTCCCTGATGTCATCTTTGGTGTAATATCCGCTGACGGGTGTGTTGTCGCATTTCAGGCTTTGCCAGTTGCCGATTTGTGAGTATTTACGCTTGCTTCCGACTTCGGTCAGCAGTGGGTATTTTTCAATTTCAATTCGCCAGCCCTGGTCATCTGTCAAATGCCAATGGAAAACGTTGAGTTTATACATTGCCATGAAATCAAGCATTTTTTTAACAACGTCCTTGCCGAAAAAGTGACGGCCTTCATCAAGCTGCAAACCTCTCCAGCCATAGGCAGGGCTGTCATTGGTGATTCTTGTGTAGTTGGCAAAAAGGATTTTTTTGTTTGGCAAATCAGCTTCAAAAAGCTGTCTGAGTGTTTGCAAACCATAAAATGCACCGTTAAATGCTGATGCAAAAACTCTTGCTCCGCTTTTGTCAATAATCAGCGAATAGCTTTCCTTATCTTCGCTTTCATCAAAAATGAAGCTGATGCACGGGCTTTCACTGCTGCTTTTGAAAGGGCAGCGCATTATAAGCTCAAGCATTCCCTCAATTTTTGAAAGCTCAGGGCTTGCAAAAAAGGATGCATTACTTTTTTCAAATGAATATCTGTCTGTGGTTTCGATTATATTTTTAGGCATCGGAATCAGGTTCGACATTTCTTACCCTCCTTATTTTTGCTTTTCCGCCAGTTTTTTAACACGGTTGTTGTCAATGATATTATGCAGTCCCTGCCAGTGAAGCTTCCTTCTTTCAAAATAGAGCAGGTAGCCATACTTCCTGATTGGCTTCGGCATGGCTTGCTTCGGCGACGCATAGTCAAACGGCAGGGTATCAAGCAGCTTGTAATAAGCGGAAAGCTTCTGCTCAAAATTTTCATAGCTTTTGTTTGCTTTGCTTGTCCATGCGGTTTCACAATAGGCACCGAGCCTTGGGAACGTGCAGTAGCCTGCTTTTTTCATCGTCGGAACATATTCAGACCAAAGACAAGCTTCAACGCCCAAAATGTTCGGACGGTTTTCCTCAGTCACATCGCTCAGGTCAGGCTCATATTCATAGCACTGCCTGAGATTTGTTGTGCCATAAGGTAAATCAAGATAATATGGGCGGAAAGAGTTGATGATTCTTCTTGAAGCGTTCACCTCGGTTGCCATGAGCTGATTGCTCTGTGCAGTGTTCCAATATTCCCAGATGATGTCTTTTGAAACTGTGCTGGGAATTTCATCGTTCCACATGATGACCTCAAAGCCTTTGCTTTTGATGTGCTCTGCAATGCGGTTGAGATAATATGTGTGAAGCTCATGCTCATTTTTCAGCCCGTTATCTTTCATGCGCTTTTGGCAATGCGGGCAAAGCTGCCACCTTGTTGTCGGCACTTCGTCTGCGCCGATATGTATGATTTTATCGGGAAACATTTCGCAAAGCTCATCGAAAACTGAGAACATGAATTCAAACGTGCTTTCTTTTCCAACGCACAAAACGTCATGCTTAACGCCGGTGTGAGTTGCAACCTGAAGCTCACGGTTGAAGCATGAAAGCTCAGGATAAGCGGCAATTGCAGAAACACTGTGACCCGGTGAATCAATTTCGGGAATCACGGTGATATATCTTTCGTGCGCATATTCAATGATTTCGGCAATGTCCTGCTTTGAATAAAAGCCGCCGTGAGGTTTGTGCCCAAAGTTTGTGTAGGCACGGAAGCCGCCGATTTGCGCAAGCAGAA
The DNA here is from genome assembly GCA_023667385.1 of Ruminococcus sp. Taxonomy (GTDB): domain Bacteria; phylum Bacillota; class Clostridia; order Oscillospirales; family Acutalibacteraceae; genus UBA6857. Next base: position 2,057 of record JAMPAE010000078.1, on the reverse strand, counting down.
GATGATTATAAAGTTCAACACGCCAGCCTTGGTCGTCGGTCAAATGCCAGTGGAAACGGTTGAGCTTGTGCAGTGCCATTGCATCAAGGAACAGCTTGACTGCGTCAACTGAATAAAAGTACCTGCTGACGTCAAGCATAAAACCACGATATTCATAGCGTGGATAATCAGCAATTTCAAGCTGAGGAAGTTTGCAATCGCCCTGCAAAAGAAGCTGCTTGAGTGTTTGAACAGCATAAAAAGCACCGGCTTCTGCACTGTAATGAATCAAAATGTTGTCATAGCTCACAACCAAACGATAGCCCTCTTTGTTTGTGATGCTGTCATCATGCTTGAAAACAATGCTTTCCTTTCCGGAGCCGATGGGTGTGATTTCAAAAACCTTTGCTGTGAAATCAAGCAGATTTTTAACTGCATTCTGACACTCGTCAGGGAAATCAATGAAAGCATAATCGGTCAGGGAGAACACTGCTTCATCTGAAACAATTTTAAATTCCTGAGGTTCAGGTATGATACTGAATTTCATGTTGGATTTTTAATCAACGCTTGTGTGCGTTGTTCCTTTCTTCGTATTAATGCTATCATTATATCTTATATTGTTTTTGTTTTCAAGTGCCGCTGACATAATAACGTGGTGATAAATATTGAAAAAAGGCTTGATTTTAAGCTGTGTTTATATTATAATAAATCAGGTAACTATCCGAAATCAGTTCAGCTATGTTAATTACAGGCGAGATACATTAATTGGGTCATGCGACGGTGGGTCCTGTGCGACAGGGCGCCGTGAACCATGTCAGGCGGGAGACCGAGCAGCATTAAGCGGAATGACTGTGCGACACAGCTTGCCTGCCGCCGTGTGACCGAATCAATGAATCCTGCCTGTTTTTTTGCAGGAACGTTCATGACTATAAAAAGGCGGTGAGTCAGTGTATCAGGTACTTTACAGAAAATACCGACCGAAGGTGTTTTCTGACGTTGTTGGGCAAGATCACATCACAACAACCCTTTCAAGGGAAATTGAAACGGGTAAGCTTTCTCATGCCTATCTTTTCACAGGCTCACGAGGCACAGGCAAAACAACCTGTGCAAAAATTCTTGCAAAAGCTGTCAACTGCCTGCATCCTGTTAACGGTAACCCCTGCAATGAATGTGAAATTTGCAAGGGTATTGATTCGGGTGCAATTCTTGATGTTGTTGAAATTGACGCAGCCAGCAACAACGGCGTTGATAACATTCGTGACATCCGTGATGAATCAAACTTCGCCCCTGCAAGCTGCAAATATCGTGTATACATCATCGACGAGGTGCATATGCTTTCAATCGGCGCTTTCAATGCGCTTTTGAAAACGCTTGAAGAACCTCCCGAACACGTTAAGTTTATCCTTGCCACAACCGAGGTGCACAAGCTCCCGGTGACAATTCTTTCACGCTGCCAGCGCTTTGATTTCAAACGTGTCAGCCCCGAAGCCATGACATCAAGAATGATGCAGATTGCAAACATGGAGGGCTTCACGCTTGAGGATGAAGCCGCAGCACTGATTGCCCGCCTTGCAGACGGCGGAATGCGTGACGCACTTTCAACGCTTGACCAATGCATGGGCAGGGGAGATACTGTCACTGCGCAGGTGGTTTATGATGTTGCAGGTGTAACAGGCAAGGATCACCTTTTTGAGCTGACAAACGCAATCGGCAACAGTGACAATGCCGAAGCGGTTTCAATCATCAACACGCTTCACAGCAATTCATTTGACATGGAGCGCCTTTGTGCAGATTTGATTGACCATTTCCGCAGCCTGATGATTGTCAAAACCGTCAGGCACGCCGAAAATGTGCTCATTTGCACAAGTGAAGAGCTTGAAAGCTATAAAAAGCAAAGCTCAGGCTTCACGCTTGAAGCAATTCTATATTCAATTGATTTGCTTCAAAACGCAATGGCGAACATCAAGCGTGGCGTTAACCGCAGAATTGAAATGGAAATGACGGTCATCCGCCTTTCCTCACCAAAGCTTGACACAGACAACAAAGCTCTTTTAAGGCGTATTGCGGATTTGGAGCTT
>JAMPAE010000077.1 GCA_023667385.1 Ruminococcus sp. | reverse complement strand
GCTTTATTCACTTATTTGGCGCAGATTTCTTGCAAGCTTGATGGCTCAGTGTGTTCAGAACACCGCAAAGCTTGAAATCAAAGGTGTTGGTGAAAATGAAAAGGAATGCGGCTACTGCTTGTTTACTGCCAGCGGATATTCAGTAAAGTTTGATGGCTTTACTGTTCTGTATGATGCCGGTGATGATGAAAAGAGCAAGCAGCTTCCGGAGGGACTTTCGATTGACGACAGTCTGAAGAATAAAGGTCTTACCAAGGAGCAGCATTTCACCCAGCCGCCTGCAAGATACAGCGAAGAAACGCTGATTAAAACGCTTGAAGAAAACGGCGTCGGCAGGCCGAGTACCTATGCAACAATTATTTCAACAATCGTAAAACGTGAATACGTCACAAGAAAAGCAAAGCAGCTTTCTCCAACTGAGCTTGGTGAAACAATTGCCAACTTGCTTAAAGAAAAATTCCCGAAAATTGTTAATACAAGATTCACTGCTCAGATGGAAACTGATCTCGACAAGGTTGGTGCAGGCGAGGAGGATTATATCAGGCTTCTTCACACATTCTATGGCGATTTTGAGCAGACTCTTGAAAAAGCTAAATCCGAAATGCAGGGTGTTAAAATTCAGCTTAAAGAGGATCAGACGGACATACCTTGTGAAAAATGCGGCAGAATGATGGTCGTTAAGGTTGGCAGATTCGGCAAATTCCTTGCCTGTCCTGGCTATCCCGATTGTAAAACAACCAAGCCTTATGTTGTTGAAACAGGTGCAACGTGCCCGAAATGCGGCGGAAAGGTAATTTCAAAGAAATCTAAACGTGGCTATGTGTTCTTCGGCTGCGATCACTGGCCTGAATGTGATTTTATGACTTGGGACAAACCAACTGAAGAGAAATGCCCTAAATGCGGAAAATCTCTGTTCAAGGCTCGTGGTGGCGTGATTAACTGCCTTGATGAAAAGTGTGGTTTTAAAAAGACAGCAGAGAAAAAACGCAGTAAAAAGGAAGATTAATTAAAAGGAGATTCATGATGAGCGAAACTGTTAAAATCATCGGTGCGGGGCTTGCAGGTGTTGAAGCCGCATGGCAAACTGCTAATGCAGGCATCGAAACCATACTTTATGAAATGAAGCCAATTAAATTCAGTCCCGCTCATCATCTTTCAACTTTTGCAGAGCTTGTTTGCTCAAATTCACTCAAAGCAAAGCGGGTTGAATCTGCGGCAGGCTTACTTAAAGAAGAAATGCGTCATTTTGACTCAATTTGTATGCAGTGTGCTGATCTTTGTGAAGTACCGGCAGGTGGTGCGCTCGCTGTTGACAGAAATAAATTTTCGGCACTTATTACGGAGAAAATTGAGTCTCATCCGCTTATAAAGGTAGTCCATGAGGAAGTCACAAGTATTCCCGATGGCAATGTTATTATTGCCGCAGGTCCGCTTGCAAGTGATGCTTTAAGCAATAGTATTTCGGCTATTTGCGGTGAAGGACTTCACTTTTTTGATGCGGCAGCACCGATAGTAACAGCGGAAAGTATCGACTTGAACTCTGCATTTTCAGCGTCGAGATATGATCGTGGCGGAGACGATGATTACATCAATTGTCCGATGAACAAAGAGGAATATGAAGCTTTTTATGAAGCGCTTATAAATGCAGAAAGCGCAGAGCTTCATTCGTTTGACAAGCGAAAGGATGTTTACGAAGGCTGTATGCCAATTGAAATTATGGCTTCACGCGGCAGCGATACCATGCGATTTGGTCCGCTGAAACCGGTTGGTTTGCGTGACCCGAAAACAGGTCACAGACCGTGGGCAGTTTTGCAGCTTCGCAAGGAAAACACAAACGGAACAATGTATAACCTTGTTGGTTTTCAAACAAACTTAAAATTCGGTGAGCAAAAGCGTGTGTTTTCGATGATACCTGCTTTGAAAAACGCAGAATTTGTCCGCTATGGTGTTATGCACAGAAACACATTCCTTGATTCACCGAGACTTCTGAACGGCGATTTCAGCTTCAGAAAAAGAGATAATTTGTTTTTTGCAGGGCAGATAACAGGCGTTGAGGGATACATGGAATCGGCGGCTTCGGGCATCATGGCAGGATATAACATGGTTAGAAAACTTTTGGGTAAGGCTTCAATCATTTTGCCTGAAACAACGATGATAGGTGCGCTTTCAAGATATATCAGCGATGAATCAGTTGAAAACTTTCAGCCGATGGGTGCAAATTTTGGTGTGTTGCCACCAATTGAGCCCAAAATAAGAGACAAAAAACTTCGCTATGCAGCGCTTTCGGAAAGGGCGTTGAACGACTTAAATATGGTTGTAAAGGAGGTATAATTATGTTTGAAGAATTTGAAAGCAAAATTGGATATAAATTTAAAAATAAATCATTTCTTGAAACTGCGTTTACACATTCATCATATGCAAATGAAAAGCAGCTTGGCAGAGATTGTAACGAGCGTCTTGAATTTTTAGGTGATTCCGTGCTCGGAGTTGTCAGCGCAGATTATTTCTATCATAATCTCAGCCATCTGCCGGAGGGAGAAATGACAAAAAGACGAGCAGCGTGCGTTTGCGAAAAATCGCTTTATAGCTTTGCTAAAGAAATCGATCTTGGCAAATACATACTGCTTGGAAAAGGTGAGGAGCGCACCGGCGGAAGAAATCGTCCGTCGATTCTTGCAGATGCTTTTGAAGCTGTGATTGCGGCAATTTACCTTGACGGTGGGCTTGAAAATGCACGTGAGTTTGTGTTAAGATTTATCAGGAAAGCAGCCACTAAAGAGCCAAGCTTCAATGATTACAAAACTGCTTTGCAGGAAATTATTCAAAAAAATCCCGATGAGCATCTCACTTATATTCTTGTTGGCGAAAGCGGACCTGATCATGATAAACGCTTTGAAGTGGAAGTTCATCTTAACAGTAACGTAATCGGCAGCGGTATCGGCATCAGCAAAAAAAGTGCCGAACAAGCTGCGGCTCAAAAGGCACTCGAACTTATGGGTATTAAACTGTGAAGCATATTAATGTTGCACTGTTTGTGCCTGATGAGGGGTGTCCGCATCGGTGCAGCTTCTGTAATCAGAAAACAATTTCAGGTTCCGTGAAAAAGCTGACAGTTGATGATGTACACTCTGCGGTTGAGATTGCGTTAAACAGTAACTTTGATTCATCAAACGGTGAAATCGCTTTTTTTGGTGGCAGTTTTACGGCGATTGAAAAGTCATATATGATTTCGCTTCTTGAAGCAGCGTCGCTATATGTCAGAAGTGGTAAATTCAAAGGCATTCGCATTTCAACAAGACCTGACTGCATAGACCGTGAAATTTTGACGATACTCGCAGAATATGGCGTGAATGCAATTGAGCTTGGATGCCAGAGTATGTCTGATAAGGTTCTTGCGTTAAACGGAAGAGGTCATGATTCACAGTGTATTGTTGATGCGGCAAAGCTTATTCGTCAATTTGATTTTGAACTTGGTGTTCAAATGATGACCGGTCTTTATGGTGATGACGATAAAACCGCATTTGAAACAGCGTCAAAGCTGATTGCTCTTGCACCTGATACAGTAAGGATATATCCGACAATAGTTCTTGAAGATACGCTTCTTGCGAGGCTTTATAAGCAAGGCAGATATATGCCGCAGACGCTTGATGAAGCAGTTACACTTTGCAGCAAGCTCCTTATAATGTTCAACGATGCAGGTGTCAAAGTGATTCGCTTGGGCTTGCATTCAGGTGGCGGAGTTGAAAAAGGGTATCTTGCCGGTGCATACCATCCGGCATTTCGTGAGCTTTGCGAAAGCCGTATATATCTTGATAAAGCACTTGAAAAAATCAGGCTTGATAATATACGACCGTCAGAAATTGATGTGACTGTTGGGAGCAAATATGTTTCTCAGTTTATCGGTCAATCCGGCACAAACCGTAAAACGCTTGAAAAGCTCGGATATAAGATAAAGATTAAACAAGATAACACATTTAAACAATATCAAATAAATATACAAGGAAGTACGAGATGATATTAACAGCGCTTGAAATGCAGGGCTTCAAGTCCTTCCCTGAAAAAACAACATTAAAATTCGGAAAAGGCATCACCGCTGTTGTTGGACCAAACGGAAGCGGGAAAAGTAACATTTCCGATGCCGTCAGATGGGTTCTCGGTGAGCAGTCCACAAAGTCACTGCGTGGCAGTAAAATGGAGGATGTCATCTTTGACGGAACACGTGTGCGCAAGGCTTATGGTTTTGCGCAGGTTACTTTGCGCCTTGATAACAAAGATAGGTCAATAAAAAACGTTGATGAAGATGAAGTTTCAATAACCCGAAGATATTTTCGCTCAGGCGAAAGTGAATATAAAATCAACGGTCAATCAGTAAGGCTTCGTGACGTTCATGAGCTTTTTATGGATACCGGTCTCGGACGTGATGGCTATTCAATGGTCAGTCAGGGTAAAATTTCAGACATGATTTCAGGCAAAGGTACTCAATGCAGAGAAATGCTTGAAGAAGCATCAGGAATTTCCGCATATCGCTATCGCAGAACGGATTCACTCAAAAGGCTTGCCCAGGCTGAAGATAATCTTATAAGGCTCAGAGATATACTTGCTGAACTTGAATCTCGTATTGGACCACTCAAAACACAAAGCGAAAAAGCAGAGAAATTCCTTGTTCTTGCTGATGAAAGAAAAACGCTTGAAATTGGCTTGTGGCTTTATAATATTGACAAATTAAAAGATGAACTCAGAAAACAGGATGACAATATTCTTGTTGCTGACGGTCACTATGAGCAGATTGAAAGTGACTTGAGAGGAATTGAAGCTAAAATCGAAAATGCAATTTCTGCTGCACAAAACATTACGGCTAAAATTGATGATATACGCTTTGAGGTTTCACAAAATGAAGAACAGGCATCATCAATTGATTCAAAATGTGCTGTGCTTGAAAACTCAATTGAGCATAACAAAGCAACAATTGAAAGAATCAAACGTGACAAAACTATGTCCGCCGAAACACGTGGGCAGCTTGAAAAAGAAATTGCCGGTGAAGAAAAGTTGATTGATCAAATCAAGAAAATTGCCGCTGAAAAAAGAGATAAACTTTCACAGGTTGAAGAAAAGCTTGCATCAGCGAAAAATGAAGGCAGCTCACTTGACAGAGAAACAGCTTCAATTTCGCTTGAAATTGCAAATGCAACAAAGCAACTGGCAGATTATCGTGTCAGCGAGTCAACCGTTCACTCCTCAATTGAGGAAATCCGCTCACGTTCTCAGTTTCTCATGCTTTCGGTTTCTCAAAAGGAAGCTAATCTTGAGGAACTTAAAAATGATAAAAATAACTCTGCAGCTTCGCTTGAAAATTGCGAAAAGCAAATCATTTCGCTTAATAACACAGTCAGCGGGCTAACTTTGATCTATAACGGCAGAGCCGAAAAGGCAGACAAGCTGAAAAGGCAAATTGATGACCTTTCGTTTGATGCTCAGCACATTGCATCAAAGGCAAAAATGCTTGAGGACCTTGAAAAGAACATGGATGGCTATTCCGGTTCAGTCAAAGCCGTTATGAAAGAAGTTTCAAATGGAGGCCTTGAGGGCATTTGTGGAACAGTATCTCAGCTCATCTCAACAGAGGAAGATTATGCTGTTGCCATTGAAACCGCACTGGGTAATGCTGTTCAGAATATTATCTGCAAAACTGATAGCGATGCAAAGCGTGCAATCGGTTATTTGAAACGAACAGGTGCAGGTCGTGCAACTTTTCAGCCGATTAACGCCGTAAAGGGTAAGGTTCTCGATGAAAATACTCTTGATTCATGCGATGGTTTTATTGGTATAGCAAGTGAGCTTATTGACACTGCTGATGAATACCGTCATGTGATTGATTCGCTTCTTGGCAGAACAGTCATTGCACAGGATCTTAGCTGTGCTGTTAATATTGCTAAAAAGTATAAATATCATTTTAAAATAGTTACACTTGACGGTCAGGTAGTTAACGCCGGTGGTTCAATGACAGGTGGTTCACAGGTTAAAAACGCAGGAATCCTGTCACGTGGAATGGAGATTGATCGCCTAAAAGAAAAATATAACAAAGCAAAATCAGAGCTTGACCATATGCGGGCTGACTATGATAAGCTTGACAAGTCGCTTGCTGCAGAAGAAGCAAAGCTGACCAAAGCAAAGTCCGAACTTGTTGCTTATCAGGAGGATAAAATTAGACTTGAGGGTGAAAAGCGCCTTGCCGATGAGCAGTTCGCATTTGCAAAGCAGGGCTTGCAGGAGCTTCAGGATGAGCTTGACAATTGTGAGAAACGCATTGAAGAACTTGATAAGATCTATAACGAAGCCAAAAATCAGGTTGAAATCCTTTCAAGGCAGATTCAGGAGAACGAAAGCAAGCTTGAAACCCTTGATGCGCAGAAGGATGAGCTTTCACGTTCAAATGAAAGCATTTCAAGCCAGATTTCAAAACTCAAGTTTGATCTTCATGATGCTGATAAGGACTTGCAAACAAGAACACAGAGCATGAACCTTTTAAAGGCCCGTTTGGTAAGTCATGAAAACCGTGATAAAGAGCTTGATGGCGAAATTGAACAGATTAAGTTTAAAAATGAGCAGATTAGAAATGAAATTTCACATCTTCATGACGAAGCAAAGCAGCTACGTGAGCAATGTGAAGAAATGAAAAAAAGTGTTGTAACGTTGCAAAAGGAACGTGGCGATTACGAAGAACAAAGCAGCAAGCTTCGCATCAGTGAGCGAAATAAATCAACTGAAAGAGAAAAACTCAGCGGAGAAAGAGCAAGGCTTGAGGAACGCAGACAAACAATGTCTGCTGAATATGATGACACAGTTAACAAGCTTTATGATGAATATCAGCTCACAAAACGTGAAGCTGAGCAGACAGCGGAAAAGACAAATGACCCTGCTGGAACAAGAAAACGCCTTGTTGTAATACGAAACAAGATCCGCTCACTTGGATCTGTCAATGTCGGTGCGATTGACGAATATAAAGAAGTCA
>JAMPAE010000076.1 GCA_023667385.1 Ruminococcus sp. | reverse complement strand
TTTACTGGAATTTTTGATTTTCGACAAAATACGTCAAAGTGTAGCAAAATCAAGGGTTTCAGAGATTTTTAGTAACGCTTAGCTGAACCGAACAGAGCAAAAAGCACGTGTGACATATGATAACATTCTGCGTCTTGTGGACGACCCGGATGTGTGTGATGTCATCAAGTTTTTGCGTCAGCGAGAAATCACACACTATCAGCGCTTTGGTGAAGCACTGAGAATCGTTACGGATAAGCTCAATGAAAAGAATTTCTATGCTTTCAACCCAAGTTTTGACCGTGTGATTAAGAACTGATTTGTCAGCATGATCGGTTTATGTCCATGGCAAAAAATGAAATGTTAGTATATATCAGAATGGAAACGTAATTAAACTAACTTAAATTTTTAATTATACTCATCGCAAAAGCAAGAACTGCTCTGCACAATTTGCAGAACAGTTCTTTTTTTATGGGGACAATCGAATATAGTGATAATAAGCATAAAATTGTTGCACAAATTGATGTTTGCGCTTATTCGGCTGCCTGTTCGCCTCTCATGGCTTCAAGGTTGCCGTGCAGAACTTCAAGCTGCTTCTTTGACAGCTTATAGCAAAACGCAAGTAACACGAACATGATAATCAGCATAATCGCAGGCATGATTGTTGCCGCATCATAAAGTTTTGTCAACACTTCCCGGGGCTGCGAAGCAAGCTTGCCGTCATAGCCAATTACACCGAGGATTGCCGATGACCCAACGCCTGCAATTGTTTGTCCAAGCTTTCTTGCAAATGAATAGAAGCTATAGGATGTGCCCTCTTCACGTCTGCCGGAAAGCAGTTCCTGATAATCAATGACATCCATGACAAGTGCCCACACTTCCAAAACAAGGAAAGTTTGACCCGCACCTGAAAGGAACACAAGTGCAAGGAACACATATGGATTACTTACAAGCGGAGTGAAGCGCATCATGAACATGATCACATTGATTGCAGCAGCAAAAGCAAGACCAGCCGAGCAAATTTCTTTTTTGCCGAACTTTCTGATAAGCTTGCCCATAAACGGCAGGAACATCGCCATTGGAAGATAGGTGCAGATGGTTACGATACTGTAAAGTCCGGGCTTTCCAAAGTAGTTTTTGAACAAATAGTTATATACGGTCTGAGTATACATTTGGAAGCAGATGAGAAGCATTGAAACCACACAAAGGATGATGAACGGCTTGTTCTTGACAAGCACTTTAATTGTTTTGAGAACATTATAGTTTTCCTGCTTTTGTGTTGGCGGAAGCTGAACTCTCTCTTTTGTAAGCCTGAAATGAGCAATGAAGATGAGAACTGAAATTATGCAAAGCACACCGACTGCCATTGAAAGCTTGGTTGAATCAAGCACCTTTGCCGATGTTCCGTCTGCACCGAGAACAGTTGAATAAACCACAAGCGGGAGCAAAATCTGTGCAGGAAGTCCACCGATGCCTGCGCCGATTGAGCGCCACATTGAAAGCGATGAACGCTCAATTTCATCGTCAGTGATGACAGATGCAAGCGAGCCATAAGGAATGTTTACGCCGGTATACATCATTCCGTAAATGATATATGTAATGTATGCGTAAATCAGATATTGATTATCAGAAAGTCCGGGAATTTTTGTGAACATAAGGAAAGCTGCAACGGCCATCGGGAACGATGCCCACAAAATATACGGTCTGAACCTGCCGAATTTTGTCGGCTTTCTGGAATCAACAAAAGCGCCCCAGATTGGATCGTTGATAGCATCCCAGACACGTGCAACAATCATCAGCACCGTGATTCTTGCTGCAGAAATACCGAGCACATCAGTATAAAACATTTGCAAAAAAGCAGAAACCAAACCAAAAGTCATAAGTCCGCCCATGTCGCCCATGGCGTAGCCTATTTTATCTTTAAATTTAATTCCGTGTGTACTAATTTTCTCACTCATAAATTTTCTCCTTAAATTAAATTGATTCATCAATCTGCGCCGCTTTTTTCAAAGAAAAAGTGCTTTGCAGCCAGCGCCGCAGGTCCGATAAATGTAATTTTATCATTAAGCTCAGAAAGCTCAATTGTTTCTGAATTGATGTTATTGTTATATCGCCTGCACTGCTTTGAAAGCTTGTCGGCGATGCTTTTGTTTTCAAACGTCATGCCGAAAAGGATGATTTTTTCAGCGTTCAGGATTGTTGCCGTATTAGTCAAAGCAAGTGAAACCAAATCAATTTTAATGTCCATCAGGTTGCATACGCTTTCAGCTTCGCTTTTGATGATTTCCTCAAAGGTCAGCCTGTTGCCAAGTTCTTCGGTGATTGCCATTGATGAAACCTCAGTTTCAAGGCAGCCATAGCGATTACATCTGCACTTTTTGCCGTTGCGGTTGATGATGTAATGTCCGATTTCGGCAATACTTGCGTCACTGCCCGAAAGAAGCTCTCCGTTTGCCGCAATCGCCGAACCGATTCCCGGACCCCACTTGAGAAACAGCACAGATTTGTCATATATTCTGCGACTGTAGATCAGTTCTGCCAGCGCAAAAGCACGAACGTTGTTGTCGACCACAACAGGCAAGCCGATTTCATCTTTGAGCTTTTCAATCACATAATCATTATCCCAAAGTCCGGTTGCGCCCTTTCCAACTGAGCCAATGACACAAATGGATGTGCACAAAAACTTCGATTTATCCTCGACTGCTTTTTCAAATATCCTTTTTGAAATTTCAATCAGCTTGTCAACATTTTTTATATCGCCAAAGCTTTCTGATTCATGCAGCACACCGTCAAGTCCGGAAACTGAAACGGTAATTTTGTCAAGCTCTGCATTGATGCAAAGTGCGTAATAATCCGCAAGCCTGAGAGAGAGCAAAATTTTTTTGCGCCCTGCCCTTGCAACATTGTTCATCTGCTCACCTTTTTCCTCAATCATGCCGTTTTCAATGAGATGATTGCAAAGCTTTGTCACCGCCGCCGGAGTCAGATTCAGCACAGCGGCAATATCCTTGCGGCTCATTGCCTGATTGGCGTTGAGCAAATAAAGGATGCTGCTGATGTTTCTTGATTTCATCTGTTTAAAATTCAATCCGCTTTGCTCCATAGTTCGCCGCCTTTCCGTTTAGTTTCAATTATTTAACAAGCAGTGAAATTCCGCTTATCAGCATCAAAGCATAAGTAAGCTGAAGAAAAACGTTCCTGCTCATCTTGCTGTAGATCAGGTTGCCAACGATGAGCGCCGCCGCCAGTACCGCCAATGATAATGCCAACAGAAGCATCAAATCAGCATTGAAATAACCGGCCTGAATGTCACTGAGCATGATCACTGTGTTGAGAACAATCCAAACGGCAGAAACCGTTGATCGAAACTCTCGCTTATCTTTTATGACTCCGCCAAGGTATGTCACAAGAAGCGGACCGCCGCAAACAAACATTCCGTGCACAACGCCCGAAACAATCAGCAGCGCCGCTGATATGACAGTCGGGAATTTTTTATCCTCTTTTTTCATGTAAAATCTATAGGCGTTGATGAGCGCAAACGCAATCACAACGATGCCCAGAATTTTATAAAGCAAGCCTCCGTCAGTGCCAATCAGCCGATTGAGGAATGTACCTGCAATGATGCCTGCAAGCATGACGGCAACAATTTTGATGAATTCCTTTATGTTGACATATTTGCGGTCTTTGGCAACGATATATGCCGAAGCAGCAATGCCAAGCACGTTCAAAATCGGCTTTGCAACATCATAACCAACAGCCATCACCGAAAACGGCATTGCAAGCACTGTTCCTGCAAAGCCTGTGATGCACTGGATGATATTTGACAAAAAAACTACTAAAAGAAAAACAATTTTGCCAATCATCAGTAACCAAACACCTCAATGCCAAGCATTCCTGCAAGCGATTTTATTTCCTCGCATACGTCGCCGTAAATCACGGCAAAATGCGGTTCCCAGCCGTCAACAACTGCACTGTTGATGATTTCGGCAGCGTTATTTTTTGGTTTAACAACAAGCGAAGTACCGTTGAATTGCTTCGGCTTATCAGGAATTTCGCCGCTTGAAACAAACATTCTAAACTTGCCTTCTGCATTTTTGCCAATTCTGAAAATTGTTGCACTGTCATTAGCTTTACATCCGAAATCAAGCGTCGGGCCGATTTTTCTGTTACAGTGAACATCTGCACAAGCACCGGTGTCCTCCCTTGCAAGCGAGCAAGCTGCCGTTCCGCAATGCCAGAATGTGATTGTATTTTCTGCTTCATCCATCGAAACAGGGTCACCGAAAAATGTTGGTCTTTCAGTCAGGAACTGACCAATATACATTGAAAGCCCACCATAAGTGTCAGCTTCACAGGCGGCAGGAATGCCCAAATCATTTAGCATTGCAAGCACTGCGCAAACCGGAGTGCCAAATGCAGTGAAAAAGTCAGGCCAGCAGCGTGATGAAACTGCGCCGATACGGTTTTGCCTGCAATAATCTGCGTAGGCTTTATATAGCCTTGCAAAATCGTTTCTGTTTTTTTCGGGCGTATTCTCAAGCCCGTCTATCCTGCCCTTTGCATCGGCAAGATAATCAGCAATCTCCTCATCGGTATAGCCCTTTGCGGCATCAATCAGCTCCCTCGCTTCAATTGAAAGCAGGTTTATACCAAAGCTTTTGAGCATTTCAAGGTCATCCGCTCTGCCAAAGCCAAAGCCTTGCGGCGTGTGACCGATTTGCAGGAAGTTCAGCGAGCGCATGGCTTTTTTCAGCCTTGCCGCTTTCAAAACAACGCTGACCTTTTTCTCAACAGCTTCCTCGTTTGGTGAGCCAAAGATATAATCAAAATTTCTGCCGTAATTTTTTATTGTGTTACCTGCTGAAAATGCACCCGTCAGCGAATTGAGACGCAATCTGCCGCCGTCAATCACAGGTTCACGCAGTGTCCAAAGCAAAATCGGACAGTCAAAACGCTTGATAACCTCACTGATATAAGCGCTGTTTGCGAAGGTAATGTTTTGCACAATCAGCAAATCAGGCTTAATGGTGCCGAGAAATGCGTTCAGCTTATCAATTGAGAGCAGCATTTCATCGGGAATTTTAACGTTGCCGTCAATTTTTTTCAGCATTTCAGCAGAGCGTTCAAATTCCTTTTGTGCCGATTCAAGGTGAAAAGTCGGCACACCAATCGGAATATATGCATATTCAAAATTATAATTCATAGTTACCACCTAAAACCTTAACTCTTTGTTTTCGCCAATCAGCCCTGCATATGCTCCCTGCTTAATCAGCGGTTCACGCTCCTTATGCGCAATGACCCACTTGTTTTTTTGCAAAAGCAGCTTGCTTTCCGCATTATCAACTGTTGGCTTTGTTTCGAGCGGCGTATTAGTACCTTTCAAAAGCACAACAACCGCTTTGAAGCCGTCATTGCTGACTTTGCACGGGCTCAGGTGAAGCGTTGTCTGATACATTTCAATTGCAGTTCCGGCAGGCACAAAGAATACCTTTTCATCGCCGACGTAAAATTTATTATCCTTGATCTGCTTCTTTAAACCGAGCACAAGCATAAAATCGGTGACTGCAACGTTGATTTCAGAGCATTTGTGATATTCAAAACCGTTATACGTGCTGTTTTTTCCGTTGCAATAGCCAACCTGAATCGGCATTCCGCCATAAAATACATTTTGCACGTCATCAAAAAGCCGGCCTTGCTCCATGCCGGAATCAGAGGGAACATAAACGTTGTTTTCAGCAGGAACGGCTGTTTCGGTTTTCATATATGAAATCCACGGTGAAAAATCAAAGCCGTCAATCACTGCTCCGTAATCTTCAAACACTTTGTCAAAAACGGAGTAAATCTTTACGTTGTTTAACTCATTCAACCTTTCAAGCATCATAGTCGCCTCTTACAATTTTATAGGTTGCACGCCAGTCCTCTTTGCCGATTCCTGCGTCCATGCCTTTGTCATAGATTTTTTTGACCATTTCCATAACAGGCATCGAAAAGTCCGCCTCTTTGCTCAGGCGCCGGCATATGCCAAGGTCCTTATGCTCATTTTCAAGCGAAAACGCAGTTGCCCAGTTTTCATTTTTCAGGTTCTGCCACTGACCGTCAAGATAGAAGCACTGACCGCCGCCATAAGAAATTGCGGTGTGATAATCATCAACGCTGATGCCCATTTTTTGAGCAAGGAGCATTGTTTCGTTAACACCGTTTTGAATTTGAGCAACAAGAGCATTGTGGCAAACTTTCATCACAAGACCTTTGCCGTTTTCGCCCATGCGAATGATGTTGCAGCCCATATATGAAAGGATTGGCTTAATCACGGGGAAAAGCTCCTCATCGCAGCCAACAAGGATGCCAAGTGTTGCACTGATTGCCGCAGGCTTTGATTTCACAACGGGAGCATCCGCAAACTGAGCGCCCGCTTTTTTCACTTTTTGTGAAACCTCAACCGAAACCGAAGGGTCGATTGTGCTCATATCAATGCAAATCACGCCCTCGTGAAGCTGCGGCAAAATTTCATCATAAACCGCCTTTACGTGCTCTGATTTTGGCACCATTGTGATGATAACATCTGCATTTTCTGCAACTTCTGCGTTACTTTCGCAGGCAACAGCGCCAAGCTTTGCAAGTTTGTCAACCTGCAATCTGTTCAAATCGTTCACATAAACCTTGTCATCATGCTTTTTAACAATATTTTCGCACATGGACTCGCCCATGATACCAAGTCCGATAAAACCAATTTTCATTGCAGTATCTCCCGATTATTCCGTGATAGTATTATCCCATGCATTCTGGAACCTTGCAAGGCCGTAATCGGTGAACGGGTGATAGAAACTGTCTTTGAACACCTGCAAACCTGCGGTAACAATATCTGCACCTGCAACAGCACAATCAACAAACTGCTTACCTGTTCTGACAGCAGCGCAGATGATTTGAGTTTTGCCCAAGAAGCCGTAGTTTTCATAAATTGTGACAATATCCTGAATGTACTGCACGCAATCCTCGCCGCTGTTTTCTTTCCATCCGATGAACGGTGAAACAAACAGTGAGTTGTTCT
>JAMPAE010000075.1 GCA_023667385.1 Ruminococcus sp. | reverse complement strand
TATCAAAAGCTGCCAGCACAATTTTTTTATCTGCGTTTTCAACACTCAGCAGTGACGGTATGCGGTAGGTGATTCCGTCGGAGGTGTTTTTGGCCTGTTCGGCGTTGAGCTTAACGCTGTCAGCAATCTGCTTGCCGTAATACATCTGATATTGCGTTGTGGATTCATCATAGTTATGCTGTTCCATTCGTTTTCCTCCAAAGTTTTTTCCTCCGTTAAAATTATAGTTTATCTGACGATATATTTCAAGTGTGCAAGGGAATAAACTGCAAAAAACAAATCATAAACATTAATCAGAAATAATTTTAAATGGAGACTTTCAATGACAATACATAATCTTTTCGGTTTGCTTTGCGCAATCGGGATGTTCCTTTTCGGCATTGACATCATGAGTGAGGGACTTCGCAATGCCTGCGGTGAGCGAATGAAAAATCTGCTTTCGCTCTGCACGAAAAATCGCATTGTGGGTGTTCTGACAGGCTTCATTGTGACGGCGGCAATTCAGTCATCATCCGCAACCACAGTCATGGCGGTCAGTTTCATTGATGCAGGCTTGCTCACTCTCAGCCAATCTGTTGGTGTAATCATGGGCGCAAACATCGGCACAACTGTCACCAGTTTGTTGATTGCCGTTAATTTTTCTGCTGTTGCTCCGCTTGCGGTGTTCATCGGAACGGTGATGAGAATGTTTTCAAAAAGCAAAAAAGTCAGCTCCGTCGGCACAGTGCTTGTTGGCTTTGGCTTGCTTTTTGTTGCAATGAGTTCCATGAGCTCGTTCATGTCATTTTTCAAGGATAACGGAAGTGCAGATGCGCTTATGGCGGCGTGCAGCGGAAGGCTCAAAAGCATTTTAATCGGCTTTGCGGTCACGGCAATTATGCAAAGTTCCTCTGCAACCGTTGGAATTTTGCAATCTGTTGCCGCTTGCAATCTCATTTCCTGCCAAACGTCAGTGTATATCCTCTTCGGGCAGAATATCGGCGCAGTGATACCGACACTGATTTCCTCAATCAAAGCGAACAAAGAAGCGAAAAAAGCGGCGGCAGTTCATTTGCTTTTTAATCTTTTTGGCACAGTGATCTTCATTGGCATCAGTGAGGTTACCCCTTATATATCCGTGCTTGAAAAAATCAGCAACGGTTCGGTGATGGTCAGCGTGGCTCATGTGGTTTTCAATGTGGCATCAACCATTATTCTTCTTCCGTTTGGAAATCAGCTTGCAAAAATGGCGGATGTAATTGTTGAGAGGCGGATAAAAATCATAAAATAAGTGCTGATTTAGTTTATATCAACAAATGTAACTGATTAATTCTATGAATTTTTAACAATTTTCTGTTGACTTGACGGAAGATATAGTGTAATATATAAAGCAAGCAAAGGCGCTTTCCTTGGTGGAATGCGCTCTTTTTTATTTGGCACATTTGTGCCGGAGGTGAAATATATATGAAAAGAATCCAAAAGGGCTTATATGACAGTGCATTTGAACATGATGCCTGTGGTATTGGTGCAGTAATCAGCATCAACGGCGAAAAAAGCCACAAGGTTGTTGACGATGCGCTGAAAATTGTTGAAAAGCTTGAGCACCGTGCCGGTAAGGATGCCGCAGGTGAAACAGGTGACGGCGTTGGTATCATGCTTCAGATTTCGCATGAATTTTTCTCGGCAGCCGCAAAAGAAAAGGGTGTTAATCTTGGCGGCGAAAGAAACTACGGTGTTGGTATGTTCTTCTTCCCGCAGGAAACACTTGCAAGAAATCAGGCAAAAAAGCTGTTTGAAGTCATTGCAAAACGTGAGGGGCTGGAGCTTTTGTTCTGGCGCAGTGTACCGACTTGCCCGGGTGTACTTGGTGAAAAGGCAATCAGTTGTATGCCGTATATTGAGCAGGTATTCATCAAAAGACCTGCCGAATGTCAAACCGACATTGAATTTGAGCGCAAGCTTTATATTGCAAGGCGCATTTTTGAGCAGAGCACGGATAACATCTATGTTCCGTCGCTTTCATGCCGCACAATTGTATATAAAGGTATGTTCCTTGTTCATCAGCTTCGCAAATTTTATTGCGATTTGCAAAGCGAAAGCTATAAATCCGCAATTGCGCTTGTTCACTCAAGGTTTTCCACAAACACGAACCCAAGCTGGGAGCGTGCTCATCCAAACAGATATATTCTCCACAACGGCGAAATCAACACAATCAGGGGCAACATCGACAGAATGCTTTCCCGTGAGGAAACCATGGATTCGCCGATTATGCGTGATGACATGGATAAGGTGCTGCCTGTTGTTGACACTTCAGGCTCAGATTCATCAATGCTTGACAACACAATTGAATTTCTTGTCATGAACGGTATCTCGCTGCCGCTTGCAATGATGATGGTGATTCCCGAACCGTGGCGCAACGTCAAGGGTATGAGCCGCAAAAAGCGTGATTTTTATGAATACTATTCAACCATGATGGAACCGTGGGACGGTCCTGCTGCAATCCTTTTCTCTGATGGTGACGTTGTTGGTGCAACGCTTGACAGAAACGGACTTCGCCCGTCACGTTATTACATCACAGATGATGGCTATCTTGTGCTTTCATCTGAGGTTGGCGTGCTTGACGTTGATCAAAGCAAAATCACAAAGAAGTCTCGTCTTGAGCCGGGAAAAATGCTTCTTGTTGACACAAAGGCAAAACGTGTGATTGACGATGCTGAGCTGAAAGATTACTATGCAAGCAGGCAGCCTTACGGTGAATGGGTTGATGCAAACCTTGTTCACCTTGATGAGCTTCCGATTCCTAACGTCAAGGCGCATACTCACACTCAGCAGGAGCGTGACCTGCTTTATAAAGCTTTTGGTTATACCTATGAGGATGTTAAAACAACAATTTTGCCCATGGCAAAAAACGGCGCAGAGCAAACTGCTGCAATGGGCGTTGACATTCCGCTTGCTGTGCTTTCGGATAAGCACCAGCCGCTGTTTAACTATTTCAAGCAGATTTTTGCTCAGGTAACCAATCCTCCGATTGACGCAATCAGGGAGGAGATTGTCACGGATACCTGTGTTTACATTGGCTCGGACGGTAACCTGCTTGAAGAAAAGGCAGAAAACTGCAACGTGCTTCAAATCAGGCATCCGATTTTGACTAATATTGATATGCTCAAAATTCGCAGCATGAACAAGCCCGGCTTCAAGGTGCAAACAATTTCATTGCTTTATTACATCAGCACGCCGCTTGAACGTGCACTCGATCAGCTTTTTGTTGCGGTTGACCGTGCATATAAAAACGGAAACAACATCATCATCCTTTCGGATAAAGGCGTTGACGAAAACCATGTTGCAATTCCGTCACTGCTTGCGGTTTCTGCCGTTGAAAATCATTTGATCAGAACAAAGAAAAGAACTGCCGTTTCCATTATTATCGAAACAGGCGAGCCGAGAAGTGTCCATCATTTTGCAACGCTGCTTGGCTTTGGCGCACGTGCAGTTTGTCCTTATCTTGCAGTTGAATCAATCGAAGAACTCATCGGTCTTGGTATTCTTGACAAGGATTTGCACGTTGCGATTGATGACTATTGCAGTGCTGTGCTTCACGGTATTGTTAAAATTGCTTCAAAAATGGGTATTTCAACTTTGCAGTCATATCAATCGGCACAGATTTTTGAGGTTATCGGCATTGAAAAAGCCGTTATAGATAAGTATTTTTCAAACACAACCAGCAGGGTTGAAGGCATTGGTCTTGCGGAAATTGATGAGGGCGTAAAGTGGCGTCATTCTCATGCGTTTGACCCGCTTGGTTTGGGTATTGACATCACGCTTGACAGCAGCGGCGATCATAAGCTCAGAAGCGGCAGTGATAAGGACGACCATCTCTATAGCCCCGAAACCATCATTACCCTTCAAAGGGCAACCAGAGAGGGTGACTATGAAAAGTTTAAGGAATATACTAAGCTTGTGGATTCCGATGTGCCGCACACGCTCAGAGGTTTGCTTGAGTTCAATTTTGATGAGACTGAGCCGATTCCGATTGAAGAGGTTGAACCTGTTGAAAACATTGTTAAGCGCTTCAAAACGGGCGCAATGTCATATGGCTCAATTTCGCAGGAGGCGCATGAATGCCTTGCTCAGGCAATGAATGCGCTTGGCGGAAAATCAAACTCAGGTGAGGGCGGTGAACTGCCCGAAAGGCTCAAATCCGATTGTTGCAGCGCAATCAAGCAGGTTGCATCCGGACGTTTCGGCGTTACCAGTGAATACCTCAACAGCGCAAAAGAAATTCAAATTAAAATGGCTCAGGGCGCAAAACCGGGTGAGGGCGGCCATCTGCCCGGCAAAAAGGTTTATCCGTGGATTGCAAAAACACGCTATTCAACTCCGGGTGTTTCTTTGATTTCGCCGCCGCCGCACCATGACATCTATTCAATTGAAGATTTGGCTCAGTTGATATATGACCTGAAAAATGCAAACCGTGATGCACGAATTTCGGTTAAGCTTGTTTCGGAATGCGGCGTTGGCACAATTGCTGCCGGTGTTGCAAAGGCGGGTGCTCAGGTTGTGCTTATTTCTGGCTATGACGGCGGAACAGGGGCAGCACCGAAAAGCTCAATTCACAATGCAGGCTTGCCATGGGAGCTTGGCGTTGCCGAAACGCATCAGACGCTTATTATGAACGGTCTGCGCTCACGTGTGATTATTGAAGCCGACGGTAAGCTCATGTCCGGCCGTGACGTTGCAATTGCGGCAATGCTCGGCGCAGAGGAATTCGGCTTTGCAACCGCACCGCTGATTTGCATGGGATGCATGATGATGCGTGTTTGCAACCTTGACACCTGCCCTGTTGGCATTGCAACACAAAACCCGGAGCTTCGCAAACGCTTCACAGGCAAAAAGGAATACGTCATCAATTTCATGAACTTCATCGCAATGCAGCTTCGTGAAATCATGGCGCAGCTTGGCGTGCGCACGGTTGACGAGCTGGTTGGCAGAAGCGATCTGCTTCGTGTTCGTGACAAAACAATCACTCAGCGTGCATCTAAGGTTGATATGTCTGCAATTATCAATAATCCGTTCAAAGAGGATGCACAGCTTCATTTTAACCCGAATGACATTTTTGATTTTGAGCTTCAGAGCACCCTTGACGTTGAAACTTTGATTCCGGCAATGCTTCCTCACTTTGAAAAGCGGGAAAAAGCGTCCGTAACAACCGAGATTACCAGCACTAACAGAACTGCGGGCACAATCCTCGGCTCTGAAATCACAAAGCGCTTCGGCTCATCGCTCAAGGATGATACCTACACCGTTAACTTCAAGGGCGGTGCCGGTCAGTCGCTTGGTGCGTTTATACCAAAAGGACTTACTCTCAAAGTTGAGGGTGACAGCAACGACTATTTCGGCAAGGGACTTTCAGGCGGTAAGCTCGTGATTTATCCGCCGAAAGAAGCAGCTTTCAAA
Organism: Ruminococcus sp.; assembly: GCA_023667385.1. Lineage (GTDB taxonomy): Bacteria > Bacillota > Clostridia > Oscillospirales > Acutalibacteraceae > UBA6857. The sequence goes on along the minus strand of JAMPAE010000075.1, from coordinate 1,601 downwards.
CCCGATGAAAACATCATCATCGGCAACGTTGCACTTTATGGTGCAACAGCAGGCAGCGCATTCATCGCAGGTATTGCCGGCGAACGTTTTTGTGTGCGTAATTCCGGCGCAACCGCAGTGGTTGAAGGCGTTGGAGATCACGGCTGTGAATACATGACAGGCGGTATGGTTGTGATTCTCGGCTCAACAGGCAAAAACTTTGCTGCAGGAATGAGCGGCGGCATTGCCTATGTTCTTGATGAAAATCATGATCTTTATCTGAAAGTGAACAAAGATATGATCACCATGCACGAAGTTTGTGAAAAATATGAATTTGAGGAACTTTACAGCCTGATTTCAAAGCATTATAAAGAAACAAAATCACCGAAAGCAAAGCGCATATTGGATGATTTTGATGCATATAAGCATAATTTCAAGAAAATTGTTCCCGTTGACTATGCAAAAATGCTTCAATCAATTTCGCTCATGGAAGAAAAAGGCATGAGCCGTGACCAGGCTGAAATTGAAGCATTTTATGCTAATTTGAAATAAGGGAGGTGCACAACATGGGTAAAGATACAGGATTTCTCGATTACAAAAGGAGCGGTAACTTTACGATACCGCCAAAAGACCGAATCAAAAATTTTGATGAGTTTCACACGATGCTTTCCGTCAAAGACAGACGTGAGCAAGGCGGCAGATGCATGAACTGCGGCGTTCCGTTTTGTCAGTCAGGCATGGTGCTTTCGGGCATGAGAACAGGATGCCCGCTGCACAACTTGATTCCCGAATGGAACGACGAAATATATAACGGAAACTGGAGCCACGCACTTTCAAGGCTTCTTAAAACGAACAATTTCCCAGAATTTACAGGCAGAGTCTGCCCGGCACTGTGCGAGTGCGCCTGCACCTGCGGATATAACGGCGAGCCGGTAACCGTTCATGATAACGAGCTTTCAATTATTGAATATGCCTTTGAGCATAACCTGATAAGCGATGCACAGCCGTCTGTGCGCACAGATAAGAAGGTTGCAGTCATTGGCTCAGGTCCGTCAGGGCTTGCGGTTGCCGATCAGCTTAATCACAGAGGGCACAACGTGACCGTTTTTGAGCGTGACGATAAGCCGGGAGGCTTGCTGATGTATGGCATCCCGAACATGAAGCTTGATAAAAAAATTGTTGACAGGCGAATTGCGCTCATGAAAAAGCAGGGCGTGGAGTTTGTGACTTCATTTAACGTAAACAGTAAATCAAAGGCACAGAAACTTCTTGCGGATTACGATGCTGTTGTTCTTTGCTGCGGTGCAAGAAAGGCGAGGAATATTTTTAAAACAACGCCCGATATGAGCGGCATTTACTATGCTGTTGATTTCCTCACAAGCACAACAAAAAGCCTGCTTAACTGCGGACTCAAAGAGGGTACTTTTGTCAGTGCAAAAGATAAAGACGTTGTTATTGTCGGCGGCGGTGACACAGGTAATGACTGCGTCGGCACGTCGATACGCCATGGCGCAAAAAGTGTTACTCAGCTTGAAATGATGCCCGAACCGCCATCTCAAAGGACGGAAAGCAACCCGTGGCCTGAATATCCAAGAATTAAAAAGGTTGACTACGGTCAGCAG
>JAMPAE010000074.1 GCA_023667385.1 Ruminococcus sp. | reverse complement strand
ACCGTAATTTCACTGTTGCCGCCGATTACAAATGAGCCAACCTTAACCGCCTTTGTTTTTCTTCTTTCAACCATAAATCTATACCGCATACGGCTCACCGCACGTATTTTCCTTTCAATTGTAAATTCAAATGCCGCAAGAAGCACGAACGAAAATCGCTCATGCTTCACTTGTTATTATTAATAGAAACCTCTGCCTGAGATGATTTTCCAAATGTCGCCTGCCGAAATAATTGCCATGAACGCAAGCAGCAAAATCATTCCTGCCGCATGAATCCAGTTTTCATATTTTGCGGGAACAGGCTTTCTGAAAATCAGTTCAATGAGCATGAAGAAAAAGCGACCGCCGTCAAGTGCAGGAATCGGTAAAAGGTTAAACAGACCGATATTAATTGTGATGAGCGCCATGATTGTGAAAAGCTGATTCCAATCCATGCTTTTGGCGCTGCTTTGGGCAATGTCCGCAATGACTGAAACTGTTCCGATTGGTCCTGAAAGGTCGTTGAGTCCATAACGTCCGCCGATGAGATCAAACAAGCTCAGATAAACCATTCTTGACATTGAAATTGCATATCTTACACCGCCGGAAATAACGTTAAGCGGATTCCGCTCAATACCGTTGACATAAAAATCAAAAACTGTCACCGTTGCCATTGCAACCTTATTTACCTCGACCTCACCCTGGTTTCGCATGACAGTGAAATCAATGACAAAATCCTCATCCGCACTCACAGCCGCACCGAATTCCTCTTTGGTTTTGACTTCAGTGCCATTGATTTTGATGACCTTGTCGCCCTCTTCAAGCCCCGCTTTTTTCATGTTTGCGCTGAGCGAGGAGATAACGCAGTCGGCATCATAGGAGAAGTTGCCGCCCGTTCTGACAGAAAAATTAACCTCAGGCAAATCAACCTTTTCTCCGTCACGTTCAACAACAAAGTCATATTTGCCGCTGCCGTTTCTCTGCATGAGGAAGCTGATGTCATAATCGGAATAGACGTGCTTGCCGTCAATTTCAAGAATTCTATCTTTGAGCATCAATCCACCCTCACTGTTGCTGACAGCCGATTCATGAAACTGTGAAATTTCGGTTGTACCAACCAGCTCATCGCCGGCAACAATGCCGATGCATATCAGCACGCCGAGGATAACATTAAAGGTTGCGCCTGCAATTACAATGATCATTCGTTTCCAAACTTTTTTGTTGCAGAATGCGCCCTCATCCTCGCTGTTTTCGTCCTCACCCTCCATGCTGACAAAGCCGCCGATGGGGAACAGACGCAGTGCATATTTCGTCACCTTACCCTGCTTTTTCAAAATTGTCGGACCCATGCCGAGCGCAAATTCATTGACTTTTACACCAAACAATTTTGCAAAAATAAAATGACCGAATTCATGGATAAAAATAATGAATCCGAAAAACAAAATCGCAATCAAAATTGGCCATGCTTTCGACCATATTGCGCCAAAAGAAGCAAGTAATTGAAGTTTCAAATATATCACCTTTTCTTTCACAGTGAATCATATATGTAAAATAATTGATTTTACGGACGCCAGATGGGCGCCCCTACAAATTTGAAAATCAGCCTCAAATCTGACTCAGCACAAATTCACGGGCCGCTTTGTCAGCTTCAATGACATCATCAAAGCTGTAATTTTCTTTTGATTTTCCGCCCTCAACTGCTGCGCCAACAAGCTCTGCAATGTCAAGAAAGCCGATTTTACCCTGCCTGAAAAGCAGGTTTGCCGCTTCGTTTGCACCGTTTGCAATTGCAGGATAAAGCCCGCCCTTTTCAATTGCACTTCTGCAAATGTTGATGCACTTGAAAGTGTCATAATCCGGCTTGCAGAAAGTCAGCGTGCCGTAATCGCTCAAACTAAGCTTTTTCACAGGGGATTCAAAGCGCTCAGGATACGTCAGCGCATATTGAATCGGAATTCGCATATCCGGTACGCCGAGCTGAGCGATGACGGAGTTGTCAACATATTCAATCAGAGAGTGAACCACACTTTCACGGTGAACAACAATGTCAACGTCACTTGGCAAAACATCAAACAACCAAACGGCTTCAATCAGCTCTAAGCCTTTGTTCATCATTGTTGCTGAATCAATTGTGATTTTTGCACCCATGCTCCAGTTTGGATGCTTGAGCGCCTGCGCAACGGTGACATCTTTAAGCTCATCGGCACTTTTCCCGAAGAACGGACCGCCCGACGCCGTTAATATAATTGACCTGAGTTCCTCTTTTTTATTCATGCCCTGAAGGCACTGAAAAATTGCAGAATGCTCACTGTCAACCGGAAGGATGTCAACACCGTGTTCCTTTGCGGTTTTTGTGACAAGGCTGCCGCCGGCAACAAGCGTTTCTTTGTTTGCAAGAGCAATTTTTTTCTTCGCCTTGATTGCGCACAAGGTCGGCTCAAGGCCTGCCATGCCAACAACGCTGTTGATTACTGTGTCAGCCTGCTCAACCGCCGCACATTCGCAAACGCCCTGCATTCCGCAAAGCACTTTTGTGTCGGTATCAGCAACACGGTGCTTCAGCTCTTTTGCCGCTTCTTCGTCAACCATTGCCGCCATTTTCGGCTTATATTTTCTGATTTGTGCTTCAACAGCGTCAACGCTTGAATTTGCTGTCAGTGCAATAACTTCATAGCCTCTTTTTTCGGCAACATCGAGTGACTGCGTTCCGATTGAACCTGTTGAGCCTAAAATTGAAATTTTCTGTGTCATAACTTTATCTTACACTATGCAAAAATGCGCATTTTCCTTTCATATGTTCTGATTATGCAAACAGCAATGCAAATATACCATATAAAGTCGGGAGCACGAACAAGGTGCTGTCGAATCTGTCCATTATTCCGCCGTGGCCGGGGAGAAGATTGCTGTAATCCTTAATGCCAATGTTTCGTTTGAGCACTGATGCTGCAAGGTCGCCGAACATACTCACAACGGAAAGCACAACTGAAATCGGGATAATGTAAAGATACTTCATTGCGCTTTCACCCATAAATGCGCCGTGACCGATTTTTGTTGAAACAAGTGAGTAAATCCAAAGCAGAAGCACGTTGAACGCCGCAGTGACAAGCGTTCCGAAAACTGCGCCCTCAACGGATTTTTTCGGGCTGATGTTCGGGCTCATTTTGTGCTTGCCGATTTTTCTGCCAACAAGGAAAGCAAAGCTGTCTGTCAGCCATGAGCAGGTAAACACCATCATCACAAGGAAAATTCCCTCAAGGTGTGTATACTGTGGGTTGATTTCGGCAATGTTGTTGAGCCTGATGAAGCACGAAAATGAATACGGTAATGCAACCGAAGCAAACATACCCGTGACCGCATCCGTATATTTAATCGTTTTATTGCAAATAACCGTGATAATCAGCATAATGAGCGCATAGAAGCTGTAAATAACAGACGGGCTCGGCAGGCTCACCTTGAAGCCGACTGCCATGACTGTCAGCGCACTGACTGCGCAGGTTACGCCCAACAAAACCTTGCTTTTTGCGCCCACCGCTTTCACAAGCTCATAGGTTGCCATAGCTGAAATTGCGGCGGTAATCATCGTGTAACCAATGGTAAAATTTGCAATGATTGTTGCAATAAACAACAGCAGACCAATGACGATGATAATCGTTGACTGCGTCCTTTCACCTTTAAATTTTATGCCTTTTTTTCGTTCCGTTTTACTCATATCTATAATATTCTCAGCAAAAAGCTGTTCCTTTCAAAGTTAAAATTAATTCACGTTTTCTCTGATTCAATGATTGAATCATATCGTGCAGTTTTCACACCCCGCCGAACCTGCGGTTGCGTTTTTCATATGCCATGATTGCCCTGTCAAGGTCATCAGGCGTGAAATCAGGCCAAAGCACATTGTCATAATAAAACTCTGCATACGCTGCCTGCCAAATTAAAAAGTTCGACAGTCTGTATTCTCCGCTCGGTCTGATAATCAAATCAGGGTCGGGCTGATTCGCCGTGTAAAGCCCGTCACAAATCATGCTTTCGGTGATTTGGTTCGGTTCAAGCTCTCCGCTTTTAATTTTTTCGGCAATTTTTTTCACTGAATGAACAATTTCATCTCTGCCGCCGTAATTAACGGCAATGTTAATATGTATTTTATCCTTATCCTCCGAACGGCATTCAACAATGTCCATCATTTGCACAATGTCCTCGGGCATACCGTCACGTGCACCGATGAAATGAATGTTATAGCCTGCCGCTTCGTTTTCGTCCTCTCTTTGCTGCATCTCATCAAGATATACCCTGAGAAGATCCATAATTTTTCCGACTTCGTTTTTCGAGCGCTTCCAGTTTTCAGTTGAAAAGGCATAAAAGGTCATATATTTTATTCCGATGTCAGATGCATACTGACAAATTTTTCTGAAAACCTCGGCGCCGACTTTGTGTCCTTCTGTGCGCTCAAGCCCTTTTTGCTTTGCCCATCTGCCATTGCCGTCCATGATGATTGCAATGTGCTGCGGCAAAACACTGAATTTGTTTTTATCGGTTGACATCATATATAACCTCCGTTCATACTGAAAAATGCAATATAGGCTGTCTTGTCGCTTTCCTGACAAGACAGCCGTCAAAATCATCAGATGTCCATGATTTCCTTTTCTTTTGAAGCAGAGATTTCTTCAATCTCTTTAACAATGCCATCGGTAATTTTCTGAATTTCTTTTTCGCCGTCTTTAAGGTCGTCCTCTGTGATTTCAGAAGCCTTTTTCATTGCCTTAAGCTTTTCAATTGCGTCACGGCGAATTGAACGTGCGGCAACCTTTGAGCTTTCTGCAATTTTCTGAATATCCTTAACGATTTCCTTACGTCTGTCTTCAGTCAAGGCAGGGAAAGTCAGACGGATGACTGAACCGTCATTTTGCGGATTGATGCCGATGTCAGAAGTCTGAATTGCCTTTTCAATTGCCTGAAGAACAGATTTGTCCCAAGGCTGAATTGTGAGAACCCTCGCCTCTGTTGCAGCAACCGATGCAAGCTGATTGATCGGCGTTGCAGTTCCGTAATAATCAACTGTGATTTTGTCAAGCACCTGCGGATTAGCTCTGCCGGCACGAATTGCACCGTATTCTGTTTTAAGTGCAGTTACGGTTTTTCCCATTTTTGTTTTTGCAAATTCATAAACTGTTTTCATTGTAATATACCCCTTTGATTAATTTATTCTTTAACGATCGTTCCGATGTTTTCACCGAGAACCGCTTTAACAATGTTCTGCGGATCTGAAAGGTTGAAAACAAGGATACCGATTCCGTTGTCACGGCAAAGTGAAGCCGCAGTGCTGTCCATAACGGCAAGGCCTTTTTGAAGCACTTCTGTGTGGCTGAGAGTATCATATTTGACTGCATCATCAAACTTGTTCGGGTCTTTATCATATACGCCGTCAACGTTTGTTGCCTTGAAGATGATTTCTGCGTTGATTTCAGCCGCTCTGAGCGCTGCCGCTGTGTCCGTTGAGAAAAACGGATTACCTGTTCCGCAACCGAAAATCACAACTCTGCCTTTTTCAAGGTGACGAACTGCTTTGTTTCTGATATATGGTTCAGCAACCTGCTGCATTGCAATTGCTGTTTGCACCCTGACGTCAACACCCATCTGCTCAAGCGAATCTGCAAGTGCAAGCGAGTTCATGGCTGTTGCAAGCATACCCATGTGGTCTGCCCTCGTTCTGTCCATTTCACCGCTGCTGCGGCCTCTCCAGAAGTTGCCTCCGCCAACAACCAAACCAATTTCAACGCCGTATTCCGTGCACTTTTTAACAGCCTCGCAAATGCTGTTGACTGTTTCAAAATCAATGCCTTTTCCGTCTTTTCCTGCAAGTACCTCACCTGAAAGCTTCAGAAGAATTCTTTTATATACAGCCTGCATTTAATTACCTCCGTTTAAAACTCTTAATGAAGTTTGATTTATCTGTCCTTTACATTCTACTAAATATGCGTTTAAGTGTAAAGTGTTTTTGAAAATATTTATTCTGAAATTATCTGAGCGTTGCCCGAAACAGCAAACTTTTCAAAGGTCATTTCACTGACATTCTTTGCGTTGACTGCATGAGCATAAAATTCACTTTCACCCACAATAACAGCTCTGCTGTTAACAATTGAAACTCCCTTTGCGTTTCGCAGATAGTAGCAAGCATTCTTGTCGCTTTCAATGCCGTAATCTATGCATGGACGCAGGTCATACATTCCGCAAGGCCACTTTGAGCTTTTTTCAAGCGTCACACTCACCTTTTCAAACGAGATGTCCTCAATGAGGTTGTTTTCCGTGCCGTGAATCAAAACGCCGTTTTCACCCTTGCAGGTAATGTTATAATAACGAACATTTTTCACATGACCGCAAACTGTGTTTTCGTCACGCCTGAACGCAGTGATTGTAATCGGCTCGGCAGTACCCCACCAATCAGAGCAAAAGCGCCTTGTTTCAATCATGATGTTTGAAAAGCTGACGTTTTCAACGTTGCCGCAGTCACGCACCTGAATTGAGAGTCCACGATTGCTTTTTGAAATGATGCAATTATCAACAATCACGTTGCGGAAATCGCCAACGCCCTCCGTGCCGATTTTGATTGCCGCCGAAGTGGAAATTAAGGTGCAGCCGGTGATGACAATGTTTTCGCACGGACCATATTCACTGTTACCTTTTGACGTTTTCAGGCAGATGCAATCATCTGCACATTCAACATGACAATTTGCAATTCTGACATTGGTGCAATGATCAGGGTCAATTCCGTCGCTGTTTGCAACGTCAAGCGGATTGAGAATCCTGATTTGAGAAATCAGAACATCATCGCAGCCCGCCGGATGCAAAGTCCAAAACGGTGCATTTTGAATTGTAACATCCTTAACTGTGATGTGATTGCTTTTTTCAATGTAAATCACGGTTGGTCTGGGATAAAAATTGCCCGTTACGTAATATTCGCTTTTACGCTCAACAAAAGCATAACAGTTACCGTCAATTATTCCGCCGCCGCTGATTGCTGCTCCGTCCGCTTCATAGCCATAGATGAACGCAAACGAAGGCTTGCCTGTGACAGGATTGCCGACAAGGGCAGTTTTCGGGTCATTG
>JAMPAE010000073.1 GCA_023667385.1 Ruminococcus sp. | reverse complement strand
CAATTCTTGTCAGCCTTGACGGAGCATCAAGCCCAAAGCGCTTGAACGCACCGCTTGCGTGCCAAATCTGAATCACTTTCTGCCCGTCACGCAGCCGAACAGACCTGAGATATTTCAAATAATCATCGGTCACGATGACCTTGCTTGTCAGCATATACATTTTCACCTTGCAGGCATCAACAAACGAGTGCGGAAGCATTTTTGCAAACACAACCTTGCTGCACTTGCATCCGTCATAAACAAATCTGCTGTTTTCAAGCAGCTTTCCGTTGCTGCGTATCGTATAGAAAAATGCACGATTCTTAATTCGCATATGGCTGAAAACGAAAACGAGCAGCTTTTCAATAATGCCGACAATGAAACGCTTCACCATTTTGGCAAACTTCACAAACTTGTGGATGTGCTTTTTGTGGGTTACCCTTTTGCGATAAACAGACTTATATTTTTTATATATAATTCTGCACTGCATCGGCAGATAGTTCTGCTCTGCTTTCAGCAGTGCAAGCGCTTCTTCCTCGTTATATGGCAAATATGAGCCCCTGTGCAGCAGCTTCTTGAAGCGTGAATGCTCATAAAGCTTATACATATCAATAACAGGGTTATCCGAAAAAGTGAAATGGATTCCGTTAAGATGATCTGTTCTGAAAAGCTTGTTGCAGAAGAACAAATCAAGCACAAAGGTGTTACTGCTTTCCGATGCACGGGTCACTTTCATGTCTGAATAGAATGACAAATCAGAAAATGAATATTCCTTTGTGCGGTTGCCGTCAAACTGCGTGAGCGGTGACGTTGTAAAGCCATATTTTTCCCTGCCGGCAAGTGCCATGTAGTGACGCATGAGTATCTTCGGGTTTAGCCTTGCAAAACCATCCTGATACATAATGTAATCGGTTCCGCACTTTTCAAGCGCCAAATCCTTAAATTCGCCAAGCGAATGAGCCTGAACGAATTCAACATTCGGGAAATCAAGCCATTCCTTCGGAAAAATTTCACGAAGCCGCTCATCAACAAACAGCTTGAAGCCGGGCATGGTTTGATTGAAAATTGATGAAACCTGAATGAACAGGCGTTTTTCATGCAAATGCCCACGCTTTTCACTTTTACCGATGCAAACCGTAACCTTTGGATTTTTCGCCATTTCCGCTTTATTATCAATCAAACGGCCGTCATAGAAAATATCCTTGTTCATTGACAAAAGCGTTTTCTTTCCTCTGCTTGAAAGCTTCCCGATGAGCGAATTGATTATGGCAGTATATTCCTTAATCAGCGCATCTTCAAGCGACCAAAAATGACGGTAATAGCTGTAAAGCAGAACCGTGATTTCCTTGAGAAATACCTGGTCAATATAGCAAACCTTAATTTTTTCAAGTTCCTTGCGGTCAAAATCTGTCACACTTTCTGCAATTGATTTGCTGAAAGAAAGCTCTGCCTTTTCAATGATAACATCATAGGCGTCAAGGTAATGCTGAATTGGGAACTGAGCAACACCGCCATTTTTAACGGGAATTATATAGCTTGCCGCACCCTTTGACGAACACACAATCACATCGCTTTCAAAAGCAAACGGCAGAGAAAAAGCTGCTTCCCTCGCCTTTCCGAAGGCGTTAAACTTCAAATCAAGCTGTTCAACCTTGCTTTTCAAAAACAATTTGTTTGTGACGGCAGGGTTCCAAATCAAGTCAGTGTCAAACTTATTGGTTTTTTTTCTTCTTGAAAGGATGCCTGTGCTTTTAAATTCATGCTTGCCATATACATCTGAGCTTGCCATCGGAGCAACGCAAAGCTGAGCGTCCTCCCTTTCCGCACATTCATACATACCCTCAATCAGGCGCTTGGAAAAAATAACACTGGCATCACCGAAAGCAAGATATTTTCCTTTTGCCTTTTCCATTGCAAGGTTGCGTGCATTTGAGATGCTGTTTGACTCGATGCGCTGATAGCTGAAACGCTTATCGGCGCAATAGCCTTTCATGATTGACTGAGAACCATCATTTGATGCTGCGTCAATCATGATTACTTCTATATCCTTAAAGCTCTGACTTTTTATTGAATCAAGCGCACTTTTCAAATTCTGCATATCGTTGCCGACTGCCATAATAATTGAAACTTTAACACTCAAATAAATCTCCTCCAAAATAGCGCAAAATCTTATGTAACACTTGGTGAAATCAACGAAAACGCTGCGGTGAACTGCGCATCTGTTGCAAGCTTCTTGTCACTGCCCTTTGCCTCAACCTCAAGGTCGGGAGCAATACCGACAGAATGAAAGCTCTCGCTGCGATACGGTTTAACTTCACCGACGGAAAGCAGCACAGCATCGCCATCCGAAAGCTTGAACGCTTCACGCTTCAAGCCGATGCCCGCTGTTGTTTTGCCAACAAGCTCAGCCTTGCTGAAATCACGCATACCAACGGCAAAAAGCTCTGCTGCCGCTTCGGTGTCCTCACTGATAAGCACAGCCATCGGCAGACTGATTTCACCCGAAGTTGTGGTGTATTTTTTGATGACATTATTTTTTGAGTCAACAAGCGTTGCCGCAGGGGCTGATTCATCATTCATCGGAACAAAAATGTCAAGCACCTGCATTGCAATGTCGAAGTTTTCGCTTTGATTTTTGCGCACGTCAATGATGATTGACTCCATGCCCGAAGATAAGAATTTGTCAACCGCATTTTGAACCTGTGAAGCCGTTGATGAATAGAAGTTGGAAATTTTGAGGTATCCTGTGTTACTGTAAGTTTTCACAGTGACTGATTTTGCCTCATAGCCTTTTACAATGTTTACAGTTGTGTCCTTGCTGCCTCTTCTGTATGTTATGTTGACGCTCGTCAGCTTATCACCCTCAAGCTTTGACGCCATTTCATTATAATTGTTTACATCAAGCATAATTCCGTCAAAAGCGATAATTAGGTCGCCCTCTTTTAAGCCTGCACTTTGTGCAGGTGAATCATCAAAAACCTCCGTAATTTCAATGCGGCTGTTCTTCGCCTTTTTATATTCTATGCCTATACCCGACATATCGCCTGCGGCACTTGCAAGATAATCTGCATATTCATCAGCGGTCAGAAACTTTGAATAGTTATCGCCGAGCCCGTCAACATAACCATCGGCAATGGCGGCTTCAAGGTTTTTGTTTTCGTTGCCGCCGTAATAGTTGTTGTTGATGATGCCGTCAAGTTCTTCCAGCAATTCATATCTGCCGAGCTTTTCAGGCAAATCTTTGAGAATATTGTTATATTCCTTGCTGATTACAGTCATTGTGATTGCAGAAGAAACGGCGATTGCAATGCAAATCAAACCGATTGTAACGCCGAGGGAAATTCTTTTGTTCATATCAAACACTTATATGCACGTTTCATTTGCAAATACGGCATAAAAGCTCCTTTCTGAAAAATCTCATACACATGGAATATACGTTTCAAATAAACACAAGCAGAGGAGCAGATAACTACTCCTCGTGCAATCGTGAGTTTATGGTTTTTTAACATAGTTGAGCGGATTTTGCTTTGAACCGTTCTGACGCACTTCAAAATGAAGATGCGGTCCGGTTGAGTTACCCGTTGAACCAACGTTTGCAATGTGCTGACCTTTGGTTACACTTTGTCCCTGTGATACAACAAGGCTTGAGCAGTGACCGTAAACAGTTGTGTAACCGTCACCATGATCAATAATTACATAGCGGCCATAGCCCGTACTTCCCCAAACCGCTGCAATGACAGTGCCGGCACGGGAAGCGTAAACCGGTTTGCCGTAAATGCCACCGCCGGTGATGTCAATTCCGCCGTGGAAACTCCAGCCTGAAATTGATGCACTTCTGTTGCCATATCCACTGCTGATATAGCACGATGCTCCGCCGAGCGGCCATGACCATGTGCCCGAACCTGCATAAGACGGACCTGCCGCATTGTTGCCGCCGGTTTGCGATGGGTCGCCGTTTGAGGCGGGCAAAGTCGGCGATGAATTGTTTGAAGCTTGGGTTGTGGTTGCCTGATAGCTTTTGATGAGTTCGTCAATTTCCCTGTCAGCGGCAGCCTTTTCGGCCTCAAGATTTTTTACGTAAGCGGTGTAAACTGCGCTGTTCTTGTCAAGGTCGGCAATGTATTTTTCAACCTTTGCATAGTCATGTTCAAGCTGAGTCACCGATTTATCATATTCGGCCTGCTTTGCAGTGAGTTCCTTTTTCTTTGCAACTGATTTTGCTTTGGTTTCCTCAACGCTGCTCTGCTTGTCAACAAGGGAAGTCTGCTTTTCTTCAAGGTCACTTTTCGCCTTGTTGAGCTTGATTACCTGATCTTTGAAATCATTGATGACCTTTTTGTCGTCCTCTGACATACGTTTCATCATTTCAAGGCTTGTCAAAAATCCCGCAAGGCTGTCAGAGCCCATGAGAATTTTCAGCGTCGAATCCTTGCCGTTGATGTAATATGCCCTGAGCTTTGCAGCAAGAAGATCTTCAGAATCGGAAATGTTATTTTTCGTTTCGGTAATCTGCTTGTTTGCAACGTTGATTTCATCTTTTATAACGGTGATTTCAGTGTCAAGCTTTTTCAGTTGTTTGTCAAATTCATCAATTTCATTGTCAATTGATTTAATCTGTGTTTCAAGGTTATCAACCTTTTTTTCAACGTTTGAAATCTGGGTTTTCAGCGTGTTGAGATATTCCTGCTGAGATTCCTTTTTATTTGCCAAATCGTCAAGCTGCTGCTTATTCTTTTTGATTTCATCATTAAGTCTGTTGACTTCATCCTCAAGCTCCTGCCTTGTTGCCGCCTGAACAACTGAGGATGGACTCACATAAACAATTGAAGCAAAGAGCAACACTACGCAAGCAAAAATTGCAGTAAATCTTTTCACGAATACGCCTCCTCAAAATTACGTCTGTGTTTGACTTCCTTTATATCAACTCGTTGGCTTCACTGCCCTCTTTTTTGAGGTACTTTCTGATGGAAACAACGCTGCCGAATGAGCCGAGGATTATGCCTGCAACAAGATAGCAGACAATCAGCATCGGAAGAATGTCTGAAATGGCAACAGTTGAGCTTCCGAACAAATTGAACAGCGAAGCGAGCGAATTACCCTCAAAATGGTTAACAATGCAGGTGAATATCAAGGCGATAAAGCCCGACAGGATACCGATAATGATGCCCTCAATCATGAATGGCCAGCAGATGAATGTGTTTGTTGCGCCAACCGATTTCATGACCTGAATGTCGATTTTTCGTGAAACCATTGTGATTCTGATTGTGTTTGCAATGATGAACAGTGAAACAACAGCCAAAACCGCAACAAAAACAAGGCAGATTGCTGTTATCGACGCCTGCAAAGTTGAAATTTGATTCACAATTTCCTGGCTTTCACGAACAATGTCGATGTTATCGACCGCCTTGATTGCCGCAAGCGTTGTGTTAAATTCATCAATGTTGCTCACAGTGATTCTGTAAGAATGCGGCAGAGGATTGCTGATTACGCCGTCAAGCATCTGCGTTTCAAGCCCGAACTCTTTCATAAGCTCCTCATAGCCGGCTTCCTTGGAAACAAATTCAACATCCGTGACGTTTTCAATTGCTTTGAGGTCGGTGTTAACCTTATTTATTGCAACATTGTCAATATCTTCCTTGAGGAACGCAACAACAACATTTTGATTTTCAACATCTCTGACAAGAGTTTTGATGTTCAGCACAAGCAAAAGTGAAACACCAATGAGAAGCAGACACGCAGTCAGAACGCTTATTGATGAAAGTGACATACTTCTGTTTGCAACAAGGTTGTGAAAGCCCATTTTTGTCAGATAAGTGGTGTTAAGTCCGCCGGATTTTCTTTTTCCGTTCTTTCTCTTCTTTGTTTTTGCCATTTATCATTCACCGTCCTTTTCATCAGGCTGCAAAGCCTCAGTGTCAGCCTCAATTTCAGCAATTTCTTCCTGAGCAGACTGCACGCTTGTGATGACCGGAGCTTTTCCGGCATTCAAAAGAGCCTTGTCGGCCTCACTGTTAGCTTTCAGGATTTTAGCCTTTGCTTTTGACGGTATGTCGGAAATGATCTTTCCGTTTTCGATTGTAACAATTCGATGATCAAACTGATGAACCAGCTCAAGGTCATGCGTAACAACAACAACGGTTGCACCGAGGGCATTGATTTTATCAAACAGGCTCATGATTTCACCGGACAGAACCGGGTCAAGGTTTCCTGTTGGCTCATCGGCAATGATTACTCCCGGGTTGTTAACAAGTGCACGTGCAATTGCAACACGCTGCCTTTCGCCTGTTGAAAGCTGATTCGGCAGGCAATCTGCCTTACCTGCAAGGTCAACAAGCCTGAGGACATATTTAACACGCTTTGTGATTTTTCTTTCGCCCATTCCGATAACACGAAGTGCAAAAGCAATATTGTCATAAACTGTCATTTTGGGAATCAGCCTGAAATCCTGAAAAACAATGCCGAGCATACGGCGAAGATAAGGCAATTCACGGTTTTTGATTCCGTTGAGCAGATACGGTCCGACTTTTACATAGCCGGAATCGACTTTCTCCTGGCCCATAATTACGTTTAGAAATGAACTCTTGCCGGCACCGGAGGCACCAACGATGAAAACAAATTCGCCATCCTCAATTTTAACGTTGACGTTATCAAGCGCAATGACGTCATTTGCTTTATACTTCATTTTTACATTTTTGAATTCAATCATTTTTTAACCACACTTAATAATTTTTTGACGATTGAGAAAAACGTCATTGATTTAATAAACCGATTGATCTGTGCCGAATTTACATTTTATATGTTTCTCCAAAGTCAGCAGCGATTAATCGGTGTTATCTCTTAATATTTTACCGGCTTTGCGTCAAGGTACTTTTTGACCATGAGCGCAACCTTAAACACAATTGCGTCATCAAATTCACGCAGGTCAAGGCCGGTCAGCTTTTTGATTTTTTCAAGTCTGTATACCAGAGTGTTTCTGTGAACGAAAAGCTTTCTTGATGTTTCGGAAACATTGAGGTTGTTTTCAAAAAACTTCTGAATTGTGAACAGGGTTTCATGATCAAGTCCAACAATTGAGCCTTTTTTGAAAATTTCCTTCAGGAAGGTTTCACAAAGCGTTGTCGGCAGCTGATAGATAAGCCT
>JAMPAE010000072.1 GCA_023667385.1 Ruminococcus sp. | reverse complement strand
CGCATTGAAAAAGAGAGTAAGTGAAAACAGAAGCGTTCAGAGAGAGTCACTTTCAGCAAATGTGACTCTCTCTGAACGCTTCTGTTTTCACTTACTCTCTTTTTCAATGCGTTATCTTTTAAAGAGTTTATCACAAAAAAACAAACATTTCAAGCCTTAACGAAAATTTTTGTTTAACTTTTGAAAAGTTTATGATATAATCTAATCAATTCAGATGTGCATTTTTGCATACTCAACCAAAGGGGTGTCATAAATCATGAGATTGTTAAACTCGGACGAAATGAAACAGGTCGAACAATATACTGCAAAATACGGCCTGAGTTACCAGCGCATGATGGAAAATGCAGGTGCTGCCTGCGCAAGAAACATACGCAACATCATTGAGAATGATTCTGTCAGAAGGCGTAATGTTGTGGTTGTTTGCGGAAAAGGCAACAACGGCGGCGACGGCTTTGTTGTTGCAAGGAAGTTTTCCGAAAACGGCTATAACGTCTGTGTTGTGCTCGCTTCAGGATACCCTGTCAGCCAGGAATCAATCTATATGTATAAAATGGTCATCGACCTTGCCATACCGACAATCTGGTATGACGCTGACAAGCTCAAAACTGTTCAAACAATCAAAAATGCAGACGTTATTGTTGACGCTGTGTTCGGGTTCAGCTTTTACGGCACAATCAGTGATGACATGAAGATGCTCATAAACGAAATGACAAGGGCAAAAGGCATGAAGTTTGCAATTGACGTTCCGAGCGGTGTCTACTGCGACAGCGGATACAAGGACGAAAACGCTTTTGTTTCCGATTACACAATTGCAATTTCCGCCCTCAAACCCGCACATATAATCCACCCTGCTTCGGACTGCTGCGGCGACATCATCATCGCCAACATCGGAATACCGGAAGATAGCTATAACTTCATTGGCAGCACGATGTACACATACAGCAAAACCGAAGTTGCAAACCTTTTTCCTCACCGTGACCCTGTCAGCCACAAGGGTGATTACGGTCATGTGCTTTCAATTTGCGGAAGCAAAAAAATGGTTGGTGCACCTGTTTTGGCTGCACAGGCAGCACTCCGCAGCGGAACAGGACTTGTCACCGCCGCTTTTCCTGAAAGCATTTATTATCCAATGACATTTAAACTCACCGAAGCGCTTTTCATGCCGCTGAAGGAAACTGCTGACGGCACTCTCAGCAGAGAATGCATACCTCAACTGATTGAGCAGCTTCCGAAGTTTAACGCCATTCTTTTCGGCTGCGGAATCGGCGTGAACGAGGACACAACCGCAGTGCTTGACGCAATAATCGAAAACGCAAAAGTACCCGTCATCATCGACGCTGACGGAATAAACATAATTGCGCAAAATCCGGATATGCTCAAAAAAGCAACTGCACCGATAATTCTTACACCGCACCCAAAAGAGATGTCAAGGCTCATTGGTATTCCGGTTTCACTCATTCAATCAGACAGAATCAAAACGGCACATTCATTTTCGGATGAAAACAATGTTTATGTTGTGCTCAAAGGCACAAACACTGTTGTTGCATCGCCGAAAAATGAAAAGATTTACATCAACACATCCGGCAACTCCGGGCTTGCAAAAGGCGGAAGCGGAGATGTGCTTGCCGGCATCATCACAGCCTTTGCTGCACAAGGATTCGACCCGACAAAAGCAGCATCAATCGGTGTATATATTCACGGACACTGTGCTGATACTGCTGCCGACAGACTTTCTCAAACCGGAATGCTTCCATCAGATGTGATTGACGAACTTTCAACAGTTTTCAGTGATTTTGAAAACTGATTAGCTGAATATAGCCCGATGCCTCCTGCATATAAATGTTGCGGGAGGTTTTTTATATGAAAAAGAACATAGAAAAGAAAATCATTGCGCTTTTTTTGACAGCAGCAACTATAGCAAGTCTATCCGCCTGCACGGCATCAACCAAAGAGGAGTTCACTCTTCAGCCGTTTACATCAAACGTCAGTGTTAAGCATAATGATACGCAATACGAGGGCACAGTTGACTATCAATCGCCGACGCAAATCAGCTTCACAATCACAAAGCCTGAAAACATTGCAGGCATCAAAATTGAGGAATGCAGCAGTGAAATCAAAGTTTCATTTGATGATTTGAAATTCATCTCGCCCCCATTTGATGCAGATTTAAAAAGCGATAATATTTTCAAGAATCTGTTTGAAGCTTTGAAAGCAATTGCAGGCTGCACAGTTGAAATTGACACGCAAAGCAAAAACAGCCTAAACACTGATTATATATTTGGCTGTTGCACGGCTGTCATTGACGGCACAGCAAAGATGCTGACTACGATTGAGGCTGACAGCAAGGTATATGTGTTTGCTGCATAAAAAAGCTACCCACAAATTGTGGGTAGCTTAAACTTTGTTTACCAGTACTTTGCACCGCAGTCACACTATCTTATCTGCATTGTGATGCTTTGTTTTTGCAATTATTTCTTTAAACCTGTATTGATTGAAACAACGTTTTCGTTGCCTTTATAGCTGCATTTCAGGTTTCTTCTGACAAGCAGGCTTTTGAGTGCATTTTTGTTGAATGGGATAATCGGATAGAGATAATGATAGCCTGTGAGGGTTTTTGTTGTGCAGATGACAAGCGCAACAATTGCAAGGGCTGCAATGAAACCCCAAAGATGGAAGATAGCCGTCATAATCAGAATGAACACTCGTGAAACCTTGATTGCATAGCCGAGCTCATAGCTTGGCTGAGTGAAGTTTGAAATTGCTGCAAATGCCATGAAAAGAACGATTTCGGAAACAAAGAGACCTGATGATACGCCAAATTCGCCAAGCACCAATGCACCAATCACACTGAATGAATTGCTCAGTGCGCTCGGCGTGTTAAGCGATGCTAAGCGCAGGGTGTCAATGACGAACTCAATCACCAGCAACTGAAAAATCAGCGGCACTCCGTTCGGCTCATTAACAAGAATGAAGCTCATTGAATCAGGAACTCTGTCTGCATAAAGCGTGACAAGATACCAGCTTGGGACAAGCAAAAGTGAAAGGCCGAACACAACCGCTCTGACATATCTCAGAAAAGTGCCGATCATAGGAGGAAAATAGTAATCGTTAATGTCCTGAACAAAATCAAAAATACCTGTGGGAATAATCATCGCCGACGGCGATCCGTCAGCTAACACTATCACGTTCCCATCATAAATACAAGCGGCGGCTGCGTCCGGTCTTTCTGTATATCTAACCTTTGGAAACGGGTTCCATGGCTGATATGGCATAAGGCATTCCCTCAAGCTCTCCTGTCCCATTGCAAGGCTGGTGACATCAATTGACTTGAGCTTTTTTGTCAGCGCTTCAAGCTGCTTTTTGTCAACAGCGTTTTCAAGATAGCAAACAACAATATCGGTTTTTGATTCATTGCCGACCTGAAAGGATTTGAGAGTTAACTGAGGGTTTCTGATTTTTCGCCTGATGAGTGCAGTGTTGAAAATTATCGTTTCAACAAAGCCCTCATGCGAGCCACGAAGCACCTTATCTGATTCGGGCTCCTGAACTTCACGGGCAGGATAGGTTCTTGAATCAATGATGATTGCTTTGTCAAAGCCCTCCACAATCATTCCGATTGCGCCGGACAAAACAAAGGTTGCAAATTTTTCAAGGTCATCTTCGGTGCTTGATTCAATATATGTGATGTGGGTGTTCAAAAATTCATCAGCATTGCTGATTTGTTCCATTTGTTTTTCGGTGAGGTTGCTCA
This sequence comes from Ruminococcus sp., assembly GCA_023667385.1. Lineage (GTDB taxonomy): Bacteria > Bacillota > Clostridia > Oscillospirales > Acutalibacteraceae > UBA6857. The sequence continues at coordinate 3,385 of JAMPAE010000072.1, read as the reverse complement.
GATATTCAAGCATTTTTTCAAACATTTCATCTTTGACAAAGCCGTCAATGCAATAAAATGTTACACGCCGGCTGCCGACCTTAATGCGCTTGATGAGCATATCAAAGCTTTCACCAACACGCAGTTTGCGGTTCACCATTATAAGATTATCTTCATACTTTTTGCTGAAATCATTCATATAATCGCTGTACAATATAGATTCCTGTACATTCCCTTTCGTTTAATCATCAAAAGTATTATTCAACTTTTTTATGAATTTATTCAGTTAAAAAGTTCTGAAATCATTATAAAGTTCAACAATTGCATTCCATGTCAGCGGACCGACATCACCTGTGATTGGTATTGCATAAAGCCGCTGAACAACCTCAACCGCACGCTCTGTTTGAGGGCCGTAAACACCGTCAACGGTTACGGGCGGAACTTCGGGCAAGTTACGGGAAATTGTTTGCAAAAATGTCTGCACCTGCTCAACTGCTTTTCCTGTTGCGCCCGTTGTCAGAACATATCCGGGAAAAAGCAAAGATGAATAAGACTGAAACTCATAAGGAAGTGACTGTAAAATGTTGTTATATTCATTTAAAATTGCATACCATGTTCGGCTGTCAACAACACCTGTGACGGGGATTCCATGTCGGCTTTGAAAAGTATTGACTGCATTAAGCGTTGCTGAGCCAAACACGCCGTCGCCGTTGAGCCTTGGCAAGCTATCATCGAAGTAGGCAATAAAATCAAGGTAATACTGGATGATACGCACGTAAACGTTTGCGGAGCCAAACCTTAATGGATACGGATAAACACGCTGGGCTTCCGAGATGATGATACCTTCGGAATAAAGCTCCGACAAACGCTTGACACCGTTATATATGCGCCTGATTGCGTACCACGTTGCTTCACCGACGATTCCGTCGGGAGTCAGATTGAACACCTGCTGGAACACTTTGACTGCGTTCTCGGTTGTTTGATTGAACACACCGTCAGTTTCAGGGATAATCGGAATCAGCGGATAGTTGCGTGAAATGCGGTTGAGCTGGCGTTGAATTGAAACAACCGGTTCGCCCACACTGCCAAGCCTGAGTGGTGTACCTTGATAGCTCGGCACGTTTTCACCTGTCTGTGCCCTTTGCAGATTAATGTTGTCACCATAGTAATACTGCAAAATTTCATATGGTGTATATCCCTGATTTGCAAGAGCAACAGTACCCCATTGGGAAAGGCCGTTGCAGGTGACGTTAATTCCATCGCAATATTCGGTGTAATACGGCTGAATACTGCCCTGAACAACAACATAAAGATTGAAAATTTCGTCAACTATCTGTGAGATATTTTCAAAATAATCACGTCCGGGGTTAAATGACTGGTCATATTGGGTGGAATTTGTGATGTCAAAATCATAGCCTTGTGAGCGATAGAACTCATTAAAAACACGGTTGAGCGCAATTGAAATTTGAGCGATGATGTTGGCTCGCAGTGCACTTTCAGGCCATGTGGGAAAAATTTCGCTTGAAGCAACATTCTTGATATAATCCACAAACGGTACTGTCACATTTTGTGCATATGCATTCGGCGGACCTAAGTGCACGGTTATTGCTTCCGGAACAGTTACAAAATCAGCCATTTTCCGCCTCCGTTATGCTCGGTTCATCAGGTTCGGTTTCGTCAATTATGGTTTCGTCGCCGTCGCTGTCATTCGGCACAAGTTGAACAGCCTGAATCGACTTTATGTTCGGGAACACGGGTACGCCTAAGAATTGATTTTTTATAAAGCGTGGATGCTCAACAAAGATGTCATATTGCGCATATGGAATCACGTTTGACGGTAGCTGCGAAGCATTCGGATTAGGAGAAGGCAGAATAATGTCATCAACAATGCCGCTTGTGTCGGTATAGCCCTGAAAAAAGTTTTTGTCTGTTCCTCCCTCATTCACTGTTACGCTTGCCGCCGCAATCGGATAGACTTGCTCAGCGGCAAACACTTGCACCCGTAAGCTGCCGAAGCTGTCAAACGGATGCTTATCGCCGGGAGGATCCATGACAGATTCTTCAATAGCCTGATCAATTAATGATTGCTCCAAACTGCTGTCGTTTGGTCTTGTGCTATGTATGTTTTCCATTTGCGGCTGACCGCTCATTTCAGCGTCTGCTTCTGAAAGATTTTCAGCTTGCGATAAATCAGCAACCGTTTCTTCTGCTTTAGCTGAAAACACATTGTCAGCCTGCTCCTCAATCGGTTCAGCAGAAACGGCGATTTCTTCGTCATCGACCCCAAAGTCGATTTCACTGATTGCATCTGAAATTGATTTTCGCTTTGCATCAACCAGCTCTTTTTTATATCGTTCAATCATTAAATCAAAGCTGTTCATTCAATCACCTTTCTTTGCTTTATAGGGCTATACTATGCCGAAAAAATGATTTCTGACACAAAAAAAGACTGCTCATGATGAACAGTCCGGCATTATTCATTTCTTCTTCAGTTCAAGCATCGCTGCATAGTGCCTGACCGAAAATTCATGCGGTGCAATTTCTTCAAGCAACGCTTTATGCTCCGCTTCCCATTTTTCAAATTCTTCAGGTGACAGAGATGCGCCGATTCCACGGCATGATTTCATTCTTCCATGCCATGATTTACGTGTAAACGGCACATCAATTTTATATTCTGCATGATACACAGGCTCGAAATAATCATATACGCAAGCAGGAACTTCAATTTTCCGCATTGTTTCTTTTGCACCGGTCCAATCGGGGTTGTAGCTTAAAACTAAATCTTCGCTCGCCTTTGCAATTTCATCTTCAAACGGTAGCCATGCCATATATAAAATTAAAAACCGACCGTCAGGTTTCAGCATTTCGGCAAGTTTCGGCATCACTTGGTTGTGGTCAAAATAGCCAAAGCACTGACAGGCAGTAATTACATCAAATGTGCTTTCGGGAAATGCAGCCTGTTCAACTGATACCGCAAGAAACTGAATCTTCTGATTGTTTGCCCCGGCAAGCTTTTTGGCTTGAATAATCTGGTTTTCAGAAATATCAATTCCTGTCCAATCAGCGCCGTAATGATACATATTTCTCGGAAGTACGCCTGTTCCGGTGCCCAAATCAAGGACTGTCTGATTTTTCAAGCAAAGCCCACGTTCGGCAATATGCTCATAAAAAACTTCAGGATAAATATCACGATATTTTGCATAATCTTCTGACGTTTTTCCAAAATCAAAGCTTTTACCGCCATCAAAATTTTTGTTTTTTATATTCACATGACCACTACCTTACTTATACCGCTGAAATTCAATGTGTAGCCTACCCTTTTTGCTTTCACCGTTGATTTCGGAAAACACGGCCTTACCCTTTCCCCGAAGCACAAGCTTGTCACCTTTTGCAAGCCTATAATCTG
>JAMPAE010000071.1 GCA_023667385.1 Ruminococcus sp. | reverse complement strand
TGTCGGCACCCATTTTGCCGTATCCTCAAAAGCGTCGATGTTAATATTAATAACATATTTTTCACGGGAAAAGCTGTTGTTTGTCAGCATCATTCCAAGCACCGGAAGCCTGAGCGGCAGTGTCACAACCGAAATCAAAATAACTATTATAGCTAAAGCTTTCATGATGGATTTAACGCTTTTCATTATCATCACCGCTTTTTCTGCAAACAGTCAGCGCAATGCCGTTGAGCACAAGCGTAATCACCATTATAACTGCAACAATGAAAACAGTTGCGCCGATGGTGTCATCTATGCCGGCAAAATCGCCGCTCTTTGCCCTTTGCCAAAGCTCAACAAACTGCAAAACAGCCGAAATGCAGCAGCTGCCGAAGCTCGCAATCACAAGCGGCACATAATCAAATTTTTTCATGATTGCCAAAACTGCAAGCACCCATGAAATCAAAGCAAAAATTAAACTTGGTATTAACATCATAATCACTCCTTAAAATTTTTAGTTTCTGCGCCAATCATAAACATCTTTGTGCACATTCAAAATCCTGCTGTTTATGCTGACATTTTCGCTGTCAATCCACCTGACGTTTGCCTCGCTTTCGTGGTACGCCCAATAGATCGTTTTGCTTTTGCCGTTTCCGTCAACAAAATCCGCCTTAATTGCAAAATCAGTTGTTGCACCGCTGTTGCAAAGGTAAACGTTGATTTTCTCGTTCGTTTCAGCGTATACATATTTGCCGATAAGCTCACCGTCGGGCAGGGAAGTCATGCTCACAAAAAAGTGATAATACAAGACCGAAAGCGTAATTGCTGCCGCAACAATAACAATTGCGGAAACCTTGATTGCCTTTTTTAGCATAACTAATTCACCTCTTCATTCAACGCTCAAGTGACAATAATATTTGCTGTTACCCTTGTCATAAATAAACAGTTGATAGTTGAGCATTGCTTCTTCAAGTGAAATACTTTTCTCATCCTTGAAGTCATAGATATAGATGTAAACTTCATCGGAAAGCTCATCATTTTTAATAGAATATCCATAGCCTTGTATGCCGTCATTGTCAGTGTGTTTCTTCCATTTGCCGGTTTCAAGCTCGCTTTCAATTTCAGCTTTTTCTTTTTCATTCAGGCAATAAACCTATGTCCTCTGTATATCACCGAATGGTATCTCATCTTCAAATTCATCAGGCATGCCGTGCGGAATAAAAACTTCAATATGTTCATCAATACTGCGGCTCAGTGTTCTTGCTTCTATTGTTGAATAAGTGACCCAGCCTGCAATGGTAGCAATGAAAATGAATACTATGATAAGAAACCGTTTAATATGCTTGTTCATGCCGTGTCCTCTCTGTAGTCTGATGAAAAATATACGTTCCAAGGGCCTTTGACTTTATAGAATGGATAAGAAAAATTTGATGCACTGCCTTGTTTTGACCATAAACATTCGTGATTTTCGAGTTTCCACTCTTCGGATGAATTTTTGTTGAAACAGAACATAAATGTATTTGTTTCGGTTGCGTAAAATATTTTTGCTTTTTGAGATGTTTTCAAAAAAACTTTGCAATAAGTGTCGGATTCTTCCAGATGTTCCATCTCCCATGCCTGCGTATATAAATTCGCAAACTCTGACTTAAAAAGTAATGTGTTAAACTCAACAACTATATACGGTAAGATTATGAAAATGAACATCAGACTTAAAAATAGAGCAAGAAATCGCTTAATGTGCTTATGCTTGTTCATTGTTATTTCTCCTCATCATCAACAAATTCAAGTATGTCTCCCGGCTGACATCCGAGGACTTTGCAAATGCTTTCAAGCGTTGAAAAGCGAACAGCTTTTGCCTTGCCCGTTTTTAAAATGGAAAGGTTAGCCTGAGTGATGCCGACTTTTTCAGCAAGCTCACCGGAGGACATTTTTCTTTTTGCCATCATAACGTCAAGGTTTACTATAATAGCCATGGTTGTCCTCCTTATATAGTTAAATCGTTTTCGTTTTGTATTTCGGTTGCTCGTGCCATGACGTTTTTCAAAACACGCAAAATCAGCATCATGAATGCAGCCGCAATTGATACCACAAAAAACACGAAGAAAGTCACATAAACGAAGCTTGTAAAAAAGCAAACGAGACTGACGAATGCACAGCACCATGAAAGGATTCTGATGCAGGTAACGTTCTGTGTGATAAAGATTTTATCGTTGATGATGTTCAAAAGCAGCTTTATGATGCTTGCAAGTGAAGCCCATGCGGCAGGGCAGCAAAAATAGAAAGCCGTCATAACAGTTTTGATGGTTGTTTGCCTTTCGCTGCCGTAGAACCATTCAAGCAGCGGACGAGCTATAATCATCAGCAAAAGCAGCAAAACACAGAAAATGAAAGTAATTGCCAAAGTTAACTTTGCGGATTTTTTTGAAGTATACATAATTTTTCCTCCTTGTTTTTCGGGCAACGCTCCACGTGTTACCTCTGTATTATGAGGGGAGTATAGCACATGATTTATCGTTTGTCAATAAAAAATTACTGTTTTTTTATAAATTTATGCCGTTGAGCGATAAAATTATCACATCTGATTGACAAAATCTGAGGGCGGAATTAAAATATGGATGGAGAGCCACGCAAAGAAAAACAATCAGCCTTCCTCTTTGAGGGTGCGGGTCTCCAGTGGAGACCTCTGCACAGCAGAAGCACCGACCGAGGCGGCAGCCGAGATTAGGTGGCACGGCACAGCCGTGACGGATGGAGTCAATAAGTTAAATCAACCACGAAGAAAGATAAGCAACTTTTTCCAAGAGATAGATATAAAAACATTCTTCAATTATGACTAATCCGTCACCAACAAGTCACTGCATTGTCACTTTAATGCTGTAATATACGAAGCATAGAAGCTGATGAACAATCAGCGCAATCTGAAAGGAGTTAACACAACTATGGATATTTTGAAAATTGAACACCTCAGCAAAATTTACGGCAAAGGTGAAAATCAGGTTAAGGCCCTTGACGATGTGAGCTTTTCTGTTCCGAGAGGGCAGTTCCTTGCAATCATCGGTGCGTCAGGCTCAGGCAAGTCAACCTTGCTTCATATTCTCGGCGGCGTTGACAGACCCACAAGCGGCAAGGTTTTCCTTGACGGTCAGGACGTCTATGAGCAAAACGAGGAACAGCTTGCAATTTTCCGCCGCAGGCAGGTTGGCTTGATCTATCAGTTTTATAACCTCATCCCTGTGCTGAATGTGACTGAAAACATCACTCTTCCCGTTTTGATGGACAGCAGAAAAATCAATAAAGATCGTCTTGATGATCTGCTCACCACGCTTTCGCTCAAAGGCAGGGAAAAGCATCTTCCGAACGAGCTTTCAGGCGGTCAGCAGCAAAGAGTTTCAATTGGAAGGGCGCTGATGAATGCTCCGTCAGTTGTGCTTGCCGATGAGCCGACAGGTAACCTTGACTCGAAAAACAGCCAGGAAATTATTGACCTGCTCAAGGAATCCAACAAAAAATATCATCAAACGCTGATCGTTATTACTCATGACGAAAACATCGCCTTGCAGGCAGACAGAATCATCACCATCGCCGACGGTCACATCGCAGGCGACAACATGGTTCGCTAATGAGGTGATGAGATGAACATTTTTCGTAGATATACGCTGCAAAGCCTTAAAAAGAACAAAACAAGAACAATTGTAACAATCATCGGAATCATTCTTTCCGTTGCAATGTTCACCGCAACAACCGAAGCGCTCGTCAGTGCTCAAAATTATATGCTTAACTATACCGCCAAAACAACAGGCTCATATTATATCGGCTACGATAACGTTGATAAAGATACGCTCGGCAAAATACGCAACGATGCCGAAGTCAAAGATGTAGGCGTTCTTCAGAGCGTCGGCTACGCAAACATCGGAAGCAGCAATGACGGCAAGCCTTATCTTTTCATTGCAGGTATGGATGATAAGTATACCGATCTTGTGCCAATTGGCTTAATAAGCGGACGGCTTCCCGAAAATGAAAACGAAATCGTTGTAAGCGGTCATGTCAACAGTAACGGCGATGTTAATGTCAAACTTGGTGATACACTCGAACTTGATGTCGGTCAAAGAGTAAGTGACGGCTATACATTCTGGCAAAACCAGATGCTGACAGATGAAGAAAAACTGACTGATACCGTCAAAAAGACATACACCGTTGTTGGTTTAAGCAACAGACCTCCATTAGAAGTTGAACCGTATGATGCCCCGGGATATACTGCCTATACAGTTGCCTCAAAAGATGATGCTGCGAATTCAAGCGTGTTCATCACAACAAGGCATATAAGAAATGTTAAAAGTTTCATCTCGCAACGTGGCTCGGCATATGGTGATCCCAACATCAATTCAGCTTACCTCAATTACAGCGGCGTTACACTTGATGACGGTCTGATGATTTTGCTTTATGGCTTTGGCGCAATTTTGATTCTGCTCATCATGTTTGGCTCAATCTCATTGATTTACAACTCTTTTTCAATTTCCGTCAGTGAAAGAACGAAGCAGTTCGGATTGCTCAAATCAATCGGCGCAACCAAAAAGCAGATGATGCATTCTGTTTATTTTGAAGCAGGAGTGCTGAGCCTGATTGCTGTTCCGTTCGGCTTGATTTCAGGCTGCGCAGGCATCGCAATCACGTTTGCGTGTCTTGGTGATAAGTTCGACTCTTTCCTCAGCAGGGACATTGAGGGGCTTTCCATGACGTTTCACTTTGCACCAATCGCTTTGGTTGCAGCAGCATTGATAAGTATTCTCACAACATTCATTTCAGCTTATATCCCTGCAAAACGAGCAATCAGAATCACTGCCATTGAAGCAATCAGACAGTCGGCAGACATCAACACAAAAGCAAGAAATGTTAAAACATCTAAACTGACATATAAACTCTTTGGCTTTGAGGGTATGATTGCAAGCAAGAACTTCAAACGCAACAAAAAAAGATACCGCACAACGGTTCTTTCACTGTTTGTAAGCATTGTTCTTTTCATCACGGCATCTTCTTTCTGTTCCTATTTTGCAAAATCGTTTGAATATGAGCGTGGTGCGGCAATGCGTGATTATGACATCTCCGTTGATGCATCTTTTGATGATGAAAAAACCGAAGCACTTTATAAAGATTTGAGCTCAGTTGCCGGTGTTAATGAAAGTGCCATTGTTGAACATTTAAGGCAGTCATTCTTCATCAAAAGCAGCGACATGAATCAGGAATATCTTGACATTCAAAGAGCAGTTGGAATTGTTGAGTCTGATTTTCAGGAACCTAATATTGACATTATGTTCATTGAGGATTCAGAATTTAAAAAGCTCCTTGTTGATAACGGACTTAAAGAAAGCGATTTTATGAATAAGGATAAGCCGATGGCATTACTTTTCGATAACGTTTCGATGGAGCAATATGATGAAAACAACAAGCTTCGTCACTACCTGACAAGCATCTTTAATTTTGAAAAATACCCTGCTGACATTGAAACACGCTATTATTCAGGCGCAGACTATAAAGGATATGAATTTTATTCTGTCTATGGCCTTGAGGTGAAGGACGGCAAAGTATATTACAAATTCGAAAAGTATAACGAAGAAATCTCTGATTATGATGACACAATCACGGTTGAAGAAAGTGAGTGTGGCGGCAAGATTCAGACCATCACAATCGGTGCCAAAATTAAAGATGAAGCACCATATTTCATTCCGGGACAAACAGCAGTGATCTATCCGAAAAGTGCAAGAAAAAGTGTCGGCTTCAATGATTGCAACGGCTTGAGTGAAATGTATTTCAAAGCTGATGACCCCGTCAAAGCTGAGGAGCAGATGAACAACCTTTTGCAAGAGAAAAACATTGAGAACGAGGTCGGAGTTTTTAACTATGCCGAGTCAATGCAGCAGATGCGCTCGCTTGTAACCATCATCAGAGTGTTCTCCTACGGTTTCATCACCCTCATTTCACTCATTGCCGCAGCAAACGTGTTCAACACAATTTCAACCAACATTGGGCTTCGACGCCGTGAGTTTGCAATGCTCAAATCGGTTGGCATGACGCCGAAAGGCTTCAACCGCATGATGAACTTTGAATCACTGCTTTACGGATTCAAGAGCCTGCTGTTCGGCTTGCCGTTCTCGGTCCTGACAACTTATGCAATTTATTGGGTAACAGATTCAAGCGGAATGGAGTTTGAGTTCTATATTCCTTGGGCAAGCTTTGTTGTTGCAATCATCAGCGTGTTTGCCGTTGTGTTTGCCAGCATGATTTACTCAATGCAAAAAATCAAAAAAGACAACCCGATTGACGCATTGAAGAACGAGAACCTGTGATTATGACAAAGAAACAGAAAACAATTAAAATAGCAGCAATTTCGCTCTGCGGCGCAGCAATGCTTTGCATTGTGTCAGTATTATGCACATATGTGATCTTCGTCGGCGTTCACCACGAAATAATAAAATCTAAACCTGATGTATCTGGCTGGGTTTTATCGAGCAATGAATATACAATTGTTCCGAAGATTGATGATAATGTCACGTTTACCGTAAAGGATAAATCGGATAAAACCGTGTTCGAATGCAAAGAAAGCTGGCGTGCTTGGGATTTTAACTCGGTTAACATTGACGCCGAAAACAACATTGTTGCAGATAGTTCCGACACGGGAAAGCAATATTATATTTATAGCAGTGGCAAGTGGATGAAATCCGATTCGCCAAACTAACATTATTTCACGAAAGGAAGGAAAGCACTATGAAAAAATTCATCGGATTGTTTTGCGCTCTCGCAATGATAACAACACTTTTCGGCTGCGCAGGCGGTGAAGAAAAACCGAACCCGAATGCAGTCACAATCGGAATCAGATGTGATTGCGAGGACATCTATCAGGTCTATTATTCAACTTATATCGGCGATAAATCCTATGGTATGGGTGCCGTTGCAGACCAAGACCACAACAAGCTCACTGCCGACAGAGTTTATGAAACCGTTCTGACCAAGGATTATTTTGACGGCGGCGATGTGTCAAAGCTTGTGATGGATTTTTCACCATATGGAGAAAACGATACTCACGAGCAAGGCACAACCAACAAGGTTGAAATAAACGCCGAATACGGCAAGTCATACGTAATTGTGATCAACGGTGACAAAGAGCACGGATTCACCGCCGCCCTTGAACACAGTGAAGTTGTAAAATAACATCTCCAACACATTTTCCGGGCAAAGCAGTGCATTCTCCATGAGTGCACTGCTTTGTTACACACTAAAACTTTTATTATTCACCTTGCAAACAGAAAAACGTTGTGTTATTATAATCA
>JAMPAE010000070.1 GCA_023667385.1 Ruminococcus sp. | reverse complement strand
ATGATTCATTCTAAATCTAAAATTTCAAGTGCCTTTTCCTGATTCTTTGAAAAATCCAAAGGTTCGTTTAATTCGTTATCAAGTAAATTAGCGGCGTTTGAATGCTTTTTAATGCCAAGCTTTTTTGCGTTTAGGTCAATCTCATAAATCGTATTCCACCACTGCGGTGAAGCGTCATTCATAAGCAAAACGTCATAGCCGTCTTTGAAGAAAATCTGATAATCAATGTGATATGTATGTTTATAATAATAAAGATTCACATCAATGTATTCTGCATCTTTGATTTCATGCACCGATGTCTTTCTGCCTGTGGCAGAAAACTCCGTTATGCTCTCTGATGTTACCTGAGTCCTTGCCGTGAAATTTGTGAACGGAAGGAGCAAAATGACAATGCACATCAAAGCGATTGCAATTGAGCTTGCTTTTGAAATTTTGTAATCTTCATTTTTGCAGAGCGCTTGACGAGCCATGACTCCCATGATTGCGCAGGCAATTAGGAACAACCTAAATAAAGTGCTGTTATAAAAATATGAGGATTCATCAGGCTGAAAAATCAGCTGAGCAATTGGTTGATAGAAAATCGAAAAGGCAACTGCCCAGAAAATTGAAAATCCTAAGATTATGTTGCCGATTGTTTTTGCTTTCATTTGAACACCTCTTGATTTGTTAACGAGATTATATTATAAGTTCACAGGAACTTCAAATGCTGTTTTTAAACGATTTTGCTTGAAAAAAGCAAATTATCTTAATTATGCTTTGATTTTCTTTTGTTTTTAACAATTTTTAAGTTTTATTAAATTTAAATATGCGGGTGAAATTGTGCCTTTGATAACACATTTACCCGCATATTTTTAATCGTAATATCTCATTGAAGCAACAACCTTGCCTAAAATTGTTACATCATCAACGATGATTGGATCGAGCAAGTCATTTTGAGGCTGCAAACGGAAATGGCCGTCCTCTTTATAAAATGTTTTTACGGTTGCTTCGTCGTCAATCATGGCAACAACAATTTCTCCGTTTTCGGCATAAGGCGTTTTTTCCGCAAAGATGATGTCGCCGTCAAGAATGCCTGCATTGATCATGCTTTCGCCACGAACACGCAGCGCAAAAACAGGCTTATCTTTTGTAACACGGCCCTGATAGGGAATATAGCTTTCAATTTGTTCAACGGCAAGAATCGGAACGCCTGCCGTGACAACGCCAAGCAGTGGCACGTGATGCACTTTTTCGCTTTTTCCAACAATTCGGATTGAGCGTTTGAGCATCGGGTCACGGATAATGTAGCCTTTTTCTTCGAGTATGTCAAGGTTTGACTGAACCGAGGATGTTGAGCGAAGCCCGACCGCCTTGCCGATCTCACGCACTGACGGAATGACGCCGTCGTTTATGCGTTCTTTCAAATATTCAAGTATACTGCGCTGAGTGTCGTTAATTGACTGCATTGTTCAGTCCTCACTTTCTGCAATGATAGCAAACATTTGTTTTATACCGCAATCATTATAACACATACTTTTGCAAATTGCAAACATTTGTTTGCTGATTTTTAAAAAAATTTTTTCGCCTGTATAGCTTTACTGTTAATCGGCAAAAATATTGTTAGGAATTTTAGATTGATAGGTGGTTAAAACAATGAAAAGAAGAAGCAGTGCCTTTGAAAAAATTTCATCGGGCAAAGGATTTTATATCACGGCGGCAGTCGCTTTCTGTGCAATTATCGTCAGCGTTGTTGTTGCATATTACACTTCCGACAGAGTTGGGCAGAAAACTCAGCAGCTTGACCGTGCGGCAACAACAGGTTTCACTGAACCGGTTGAGGCGAATCAAACGGACATTCCCGATGAGCGTGACCTTGAAACCGTGCCGATTAACAACGCTGAGCCAACAACGCAAGAAACAACGGCTGCGCCCACAACAACACAGCCGCAAACAACTGCACCTGCAACAACGCAGGAGGCAAAGATTGTTAACCGTGAGTTTGTTTTGCCGTCAGGCGGCGATGTCATCCGCAAATTTTCACCGAATGAGCCTGTATACAGCAAAACAATGGAAGATTGGCGAACTCACAACGGTGTTGATTTTGCAGTTGATGAGGGCGAAGAAGTTTATTCAATCGGCAACGGAAAAGTGACAAAAGTGATTTCAGATATTAAGTGGGGTTATGTGATTGAAATTGATTATGGTGATTTCACCGGCCGATATTGCGGAATCAAGCAGAACACGGCTGTCAAAATTGATGAAACCGTGAAAACAGGTGATGTAATCGGTGAGATTGATGTGATTCCGATTGAAGCCGAGGATGGAACACATCTTCACTTTGAAGCAATTCAAAACGGAAAAACAGTTGACCCGTTTCAGGCGATGAACGCAAGATAATACGAAAGCGGTACCATGATGAGGTACTGCTTTTTTAATGCTTCAGGTTTCAGGAAAGGTGCATGATGACTTTTCACTTTAATAAAGTGCCTGAACAAAACCAAAGCAGCCTATTGGGGTTAGGCTGCTTCGGTTCAATATATTTGAAAGGAGAGGGGAGTGCGGTGGAGAGGAGGGTGCAACGTGAAAAATCGGAAAAAAACACGTTGCTATCTCCATCGCACAATTAGAGTATAAGAGAGGTACTTAAAATCAAAATTAAAGTTAAAAAACCTTTTTGTTAATAATTTGCCGTCATTTTGTTAACATTAAAAAAGCTTGACAAAACACGGATAGAGATGTATAATAACAACTGTTATATAACGATTGTTATTTGGGAGATGATGAGATGCCGCCAAAAGCAAAAGTGACAAAGCAAGACATAATCGAAACTGCAATGAACATCATTCGTGAGGGTGGTGAGCAGGAGCTTAACGCAAGGGCTGTTGCGGCAAGGCTTGGCTGTTCAACTCAGCCTGTTTTTTCAAATTACGACACCATGGATCAGCTCAAATCCGATGTGATAAAATCTGCCTATGAGCTTTATCATGAATATATGCAGCGTGAAATCGCAGGCGGAAAATATCCGGAATATAAGGCGAGCGGAATTGCGTATATCCGCTTTGCAGGCGAGGAAAAGGAGCTGTTTAAGCTGCTTTTTATGCGAAGCCGCTCAAGGGAGAATCAGGGCGCAGACGAAACATGGAACATGATGATGGGTGTTGTTCAGGGTGCAACAGGGCTTGATTTGCAAAGCGCAGAGCTGTTTCACCTTGAAATGTGGGTCACGGTGCACGGCATTGCCACCATGCTCGCAACGTCATATCTTAACTGGGATTTTGAGCTTGTGAGCCAAGTGCTGACAGACTCATTTGAGGGAATCATGCACCAATTTAAAAAGCGCAGTGAAAGTAAATTTATCCTAAAGGAGGATTTTCATGATGAAAGTCATTGAGATTGAAAACTTATCTAAATCTTTCGGCGAAGTCAAAGCGGTTGAGAATTTGAGCTTCAGCGTAAATAAAGGTGAGCTTTTTGCTTTCCTTGGGCTCAACGGCGCAGGAAAAAGCACAACCATTTCAATCATCTGCGGTCAGCTTGCAAAAGATGCGGGTAAGGTGTTTGTTAATGGCGAGGATCTCGATCGCAGTATTGACAAAATTAAACGAGAGCTTGGCGTTGTGTTTCAAAATTCAGCACTTGACAAAACGCTTTCGGTTAAAGATAACCTTGAAAGCCGTGCCGCACTTTACGGAATCAGAGGTGAGCAGTTCAAGAACCGCCTTGATGAGCTTGCAAAGCTGCTTGAGTTCGAGGGTTTGCTCAAGCGTACATTCGGCAAACTTTCCGGAGGAGAAAAACGACGCATCGACATTGCACGTGCCTTGCTTCACAAGCCGAAAATTCTGATTCTTGATGAGCCGACAACAGGCCTTGACCCTCAAACAAGAAAGCTTGTTTGGTCTGTCATCAAAAAACTGCGTGAAACCGAAGAAATCACAGTTTTCCTGACAACGCATTACATGGAAGAAGCAACAGATGCGGATTACGTTGTGATTTTAAATCACGGAAAAATTGCCGCAGAGGGGACTGTGCAGCAGCTTAAAAATGAATACACCGGCGATTTCATCACAATTTATAACCTTGATGAAGCGCAGGTTAAGCAGCTCGGCAAGCCTTATGAAAAAGTTGCTTCAGCTTATAGACTTGAGGTTGCAAACTGCGCCGAAGCAACAAGGCTCATTGCGGAAAATCCGCAGTTGTTCACTGATTATGAGCTCACAAAAGGCAAGATGGACGACGTGTTCCTTGCCGTGACAGGAGAAAAACTGACAGGAGGCGAAGAAAATGAATGAACTTCGTGCACTGATTAAGCGAAACGTGAAGCTGTTCTTCAAAGATAAAGGGATGTTTTTCACGTCGCTGATAACGCCGGTAATTTTGCTGGTGCTTTACACAACGTTTCTCGGTAATGTTTATCGTGATGCATTCACTTCTTCCATGCCTGCCGGTGTGGAGCTTCCCGAAAAGCTTATCAACGGCTTTGCCGGCGGTGAGCTTTGCTCATCATTGCTTGCCGTTTGCTGTGTAACAATTGCGTTTTGTTCAAATATGCTGATGGTGCAGGACAGGGTATACGGACCGATTAAGGACATCACGATCACGCCTGTCAAAAAATCCGTTTTGGCGCTCAGCTATTACATTGCAACTTTTATTTCAACGCTGATTATCTGCCTTGTTGCATTTGCAATTGAGCTTGTGTATATCGGTAAAGTCGGATGGTATTTTTCAGCGGCGGACATTGCCTGCATTTTGCTCGACATTCTTTTGATTGTGATGTTCGGCACGCTGCTTTCATCAATCATCAACGTTTTTCTGCGCACTCAGGGGCAGATTTCCGCAGTCGGAACAATGGTAAGCTCATTATATGGTTTCATCTGCGGTGCGTATATGCCGATTTCATCTTTCTCGCCTGCACTGCAAAAAGTGATTTCATTCTTCCCGGGCACCTATGCAACGTCTCTGCTCAGAACTCACGCCATGAGAGGTGTTTTTGCAGAGCTTGAGGGAATGGGATTTCCATCTGACGTAATCACGCAAATCGGCGATTCGGTTGACTGCAACCTTTATTTCTTTGGCAGTCTTGTTGAAACTCCCGTCAAATATGTGATTATTACATTGACTGTTGTTTTGTTGATGGCAATTTACATTGGAATTAACCATAGAAAACGTTTGGTTAAAGAGTAAATACTTGAAAAGTATAGCAAAAGCATCGGGCAATAAAGCTCGGTGCTTTTTGTAGAGAATCAGCTTTTGAGAAAAATGGATGAACATGGTGTTACATTTCTCCGAATCATTTGCAATTTGCCACCAACCATGATAGAATAATAGCCATGAAAAACAGAACTTTAGATTTATTGAAAAACTTAATTTTGCTTTCAATTCCCACTGTCATTGAAGAGGTGATGTCAACCCTGCTTCAATATGTTGACACGGCGATGGTTGGCAGGCTGGGAGAGGCGGCAACGGCAAGCGTCAGCGTCACCACAACGGTTTCATGGCTGGTGCACAGCATTCCGTCTGCACTTGGTGTCGGCATTCTTGCGCTCATTTCTCGTGCGGTCGGCAGCGGCAACAGGAATATGGTCAAACGCCTTTCAAGGCAAACGCTGATTTTTGTTTTGCTTTCAGGTGCGGTCATCGGAGGTCTGTCAATGGCACTCAGCCCGTTCATTCCAAAATGGATGGGTGCAGAGGTGGATATTCAGCGCCAAGCCTCAATTTACTTTTTCATTATAAGTGTGCCGATGGTGTTCAGAATTGCAAGTATGCTTTTCGGCTCTGCAATCAGGGCAACAAAGGATACTGCAACACCAATGCTGATTAATCTTGGTGCAAATCTGCTCAACATTGGGCTGAACTATCTTCTGATTTACGTCTGCTCGCTCGGCGTCACAGGTGCGGCAATCGGAACGGCTGTGTCCTATACGGTTGCAGGTGTTGGTATGTATATCGCATACAGACGCAAAACACTTTTGAAATATAAACTGAAAACTCTCAGTTTCGACAAAGCAATCATGAAAGAATGCGGCAAAATCAGCCTGCCTGTTATGATGACGAGCGTTGTTTCCTGCATGGGATATGTTGTGTTTGCAAGCCTTGTTACTAACATGGGCACAACTGTTTTTGCGGCACATTCAATTGCCGTCACTGCCGAAACAATTTTCTATATTCCCGGTTACGGCCTGAGGACGGCAACATCAACCATGGTTGGCAATTCCCTTGGCGAGGGTGACAGGAAAAAGTTTAACTCTGTTGGCAGGCTCAGCGTTGCAATCACAATCGTTATGATGATACTCAACGGCGTGATACTTTATAAGATTTCGCTGCCGCTGATGTATGTTTTCACAAAGATTGATTCTGTTGCAGTTTTGGGAGCGCAAATGCTCAGGCTTGTTGCATTTTCCGAGCCGTTTTTCGGCATCATGATTGTCATGGAGGGCATCTTCTATGGACTCGGCAGAACGAAGTACGCATTTATTATTGAAACGTTCAGTATGTGGTGCATCAGAATCCTGTTCACATTCCTGTGCGTAAAAGTTTGGAACTATGATTTAACAGCAGTGTGGTACTGCATGATTGCGGACAACGTTGCAAAAGCAATTTTGTTTGTTGCGCCGCTGATCTCAAAAAAATTCAGAAGCGGATTATTTAAAATACAAGCTCACAGCGAAATTTAAAAAGAACAGGGGAAATACTAATGGGAAACTTTATCAACAAGTACATCTCTGCGCTTATCAGTGTTGTGCTTTGCCTTTTTGTGGCAATGCCGGCAATTGTGCAGCAGGGTGAACAGCAAAAGCAGGCAGACATTGCTGAGCAGCAGGAAAGAATCGCTCAGCTTGAGCAGCTTTATCAAAGCGGCGGCTACATTCCCGTAAACGAGAGCAAGATGACAGGCTTTGATGCGGAAGCTGCCTTTGCAAACGGAGTGAAGCTCAACGAGGTTTCGTTCATCGCAACGCATAACAGCTATCAAAAAGCGAGTGTGCCTGCTTATCAGGAGCTTTACGGAAACCTTGAAACGCTCACCTTTGGCTCAGTTAAAAAGGAAAAAACTTCATTTTCCTGTGATACGCTGACCGAACAGTTCAACCTCGGAATCAGGAGCATTGAGCTTGACATTGAAACCGTTGTTAAAAACAAAAAAGTCAGCTTTGTGTGCTGCCATTCGCCGATTATTGACGCCGCTTCAACCTGCTATGATTTTGCGCTTGCACTTGAAGAAATCAAAATGTGGTCTGATGCAAACCCAAATCACTTGCCGATAACTGTTATCATTGAGCCGAAAAAAGTGTTCATACCGGAAATCGGAATGCGTTTCTTCTCGCTCAACTATGCAAACGAGCTTGATAAGCAGTTGAAGGCTGTTTTTGGAAGTATGTTGCTTACGCCTGCTGATGTGATGGGTGGATACTC
>JAMPAE010000006.1 GCA_023667385.1 Ruminococcus sp. | reverse complement strand
CAACTTACTGGAGTGCATCATATCCAACCTTGACAACCGCAACCAAGCCTGCAACGCCGACTCTCAAAGCAACATCAGGCACAAAGCAGGCAGCGCTCAGTTGGAACAAGATTTCAGGCGCAACAGGCTATGAAGTTTGGATGGCAACGAAAAAGGATGGCGAATACAAAAAAGTTACGACCATCAAAAAGAATGCAACAGTGAAGTACACAAAGAAAGATCTCAAAAAGGGCAGCACCTATTACTTCAAGGTCAGAGCTTACAAAACTGTTGACGGCAAGAATGTTTACAGTGCCTATTCAGCAATGAAGAGCGTTAAAGCTAAATAAATTTTAATGATGCGGGGAAGGCTGTGAATCTATGCAGCCTTCCTCGCATATTAATTGAATGAAACCTGACGGAAATTTTTTCGTCAGGTTTTATAATATCTATTGACAATTGTACGAATCCGTACTATAATATACAGTACGATTTCGTACATAGGAGGGACATTTATGGCTTACTTATCAGAAGACATGAAGCGTTTTAATTTTTATTCGGCGGAAATTGAAAACGCATATCACGATGCTGCTTTAAGGCTCGGCTTATCTGACAGCACAATGATTGTTTTATATTCAATCTGCAACAGCGGTGACGAGTGCATGATAAGCGAAATTACGGGCATGACGGGCATCAGGAAGCAAACTGTGAACTCTGCGCTTCGCAAGCTGGAGAGTGAGGATATAATCTATCTTGAAAAATCCAACGGCAGAAAAAAGAAGGTCTGTCTGACGGAAAAGGGAAAAGATTTTGTTAAATTAACGGTTTTGCGGCTGATAAACGCTGAAAATGAAATTTTCGATTCATGGACAGTGGAGGAGCGAAAAATATACGTTGAGTTGACAAAGCGGTATCTTCTTGAGTTTCGAGAAAAGCTGCAAACGTTGTAAGCTGAATATAAACATTAATTTTTGGAGATATATATGAACATTCAATTATCGGAACATTTCACTTATAAAAAACTTTTGCACTTCACTTTGCCGTCAATGGTGATGATGGTTTTCACCTCGATTTACGGCGTTGTTGACGGATTTTTTGTTTCAAATTTTGTTGGTAAAACGCCGTTTGCCGCCGTTAATTTCATCATGCCGTTTTTGATGATGCTCGGTGCAATCGGATTCATGTTCGGAACAGGCGGCAGCGCATTGATTGCGAAAACAATGGGTGAGGGCAACAGTGAAAAAGCAAACAGGCTTTTTTCGCTTTTTGTTTATGTATCAATCGCCTGCGGCGTTGTGATTGCAGCCCTTGGCATCATTTTTCTGCGCCCGATTGCCGCAATGCTTGGGGCAGAGGGTCAGCTTCTTGAGGACAGTGTAGTTTACGGCAGGATAATTTTGCTCGCAATTCCTGCGTATGTTTTGCAATATGAGTTTCAGAGCTTTTTTGTCACGGCAGAAAAGCCACAGCTTGGCCTTGCGGTTACTGTTGCGGCAGGTGTGACAAACATGGTGCTTGATGCGCTGTTGGTTGGTTTGCTTCCGTTTGGGCTGAAAGGCGCCGCAGCAGCAACTGCACTCAGCCAGTGTGTCGGAGGAATCGTTCCGCTGCTCTATTTTTGCCGCAAAAACAAAAGTATGCTCAGGCTCACAAAAACGAAATATGATAATCGGGCGCTTATAAAAGCCTGTACTAACGGCTCGTCAGAGCTGATGTCGAACATTTCAATGTCGATTGTGAGTATGCTTTATAACGCTCAGTTGCTCAAATATGCAGGTGAAAACGGTGTTGCGGCATATGGCACAATGATGTACGTTTGCTTTGTATTTCTGGGTGCATTTATCGGATATTCAGTTGGAAGTGCACCGATTATCAGCTATCATTACGGCGCAAAAAATCACAGTGAGCTGAACGGATTGCTGAAAAAGAGCCTTGTAATCATCGGTGTGTTTTCGCTTTTGATGTTTGCGGCCGGGGAACTGCTTTCAGAGCCGCTGTCAAAAATCTTTGTTGGATATGACGAAGAACTTTTGGCGATGACTTTGCACGGATTTAGAATTTTCTCGCCTTCATTTCTGTTTTCAGGTGTTGCAATTTTTGGCTCATCGTTTTTCACTGCTCTCAATGACGGCTTGACTTCGGCACTGATTTCATTTTTGCGCACCCTCGTGTTCCAAATTGCAGCGGTACTGATTTTTCCGCTTATTTGGGCGCTTGACGGAATTTGGCTGTCGATTGTTGCCGCAGAAATGATGGCGGTGGTTGTGACTGTTATCTTTATGTTAGGCAAGCGCAAAAAGTATGGATATTGAGTTTGCAGATACAAAAAATATCCGCACCGTCATTTTCGGTGCGGATGCTTTTATCTTATTTTTTCAAAAATTCAAACACAGCTTTGTTGAATCTGTCAGCGTTTTTGTTTGCGATGAAATGATCGCCGCTGATAATTGTAAGCTTGGAATCGGGAATCATTTTTGCAATCAGTCTTGTGTGCGATTCGAGGATCATGTCATTCGTGCCTGCGATGACAAGCGTTTTTGCATGAACATTCAGCAGTTCAGTTGGCTTAATGTTTGGCTCGTTTACCATTAGACCGAGCATTTCGGCATTAGCTTTGGCGTTGGGTGAAATTTTAGCAAACAGAGAGGCGAATCTGTAGCCGATTTCAATTGGTATTTGCACCGAACGCTTTACACCTTTGGCAAACAGATTTGCGCCGTTTAGGATAAGTCTGTCAACACATTCGGGGTGCTTGAGTGCGAACATAAGCGCAATGTTACCGCCATCTGAAAAGCCGAGGATGTGAGCTTTGGCAATGTTGTGCAATATCATGAAATTATGTAAATCATCGGCAAACTGACGGATTGTGAACGGTGCATCGCCACGTGGAGTTGAACCATGTCCTCTTGTGTCAATGGCAATTACTCGAAAATACTTTGAGAAAAACTCAAGCTGATGCTGAAAATAAGCAGAACTTTCGCTGTTACCGTGCAAAAGTATAAGTGTCTCTCCGGACCCTTTTTCGATGTAGTGGTGATTTATGTTCATGTTCGGTGTGCTCTCTTTTCATAAAAACTTCTTACTTCATCACCTTTCACTCGTTGCTAAACATTTATCAATGCAAATTAAAAGCGAAGAATAATGGTCAAAAAGTAAAGCTCCGAGAAATGATTCTCGGAGCTTTGGCGCGCCAGAAGGGACTCGAACCCCTGACCTTTTGGTTCGTAGCCAAACACTCTATCCGGCTGAGCTACTGGCGCATTTCTTTCAATTGCCAAAGTATATTATCACAAATCAAGTGCAATGTCAAGTTCTTATCAGAAAAAAATTCATCTTTGGGCAAATTTTTCTGCTTTTAGGTTTGAAATGTGACGTTCGGTCAGTTGATGTCATAAATTTCTTTGTAATTGTTACGTTCTTCTTCGCTGTCCGGTCCAAATGGAATCAGTCCTGTGCACTCGGTTGCAGACATGACAGTGTATTTGTCATAAAGAAAATCATGAATGTCACCGAGGTTATATGGATCTGTGCCGTTGCTGCGCTTTTTCTTTTTGTCCATCTAATCAATCCTTTGTATAGTTTATCTTAGTTTTTATGATTTGTGATGATTAAAGCGTGGAAATTATTTCTCTATTGTAGATAAATCTGTGTAAATTATTGTCATTTTTGCCACTTGATTTCCTAAACGAGAATCATATGGCACATATTTTCAATATATTCGACAATTTTCGTGGATTCCCACAATTTATAGCTTTAAATTTTGTTAATGTATAGTGTTGATTTTACGGCGGAAAAGGTGTAAATTAAAAACAGGAACAACTCTGTTCAGGAGCTTCCGGGATAATTAAAAGATTTGGTAGTGATATAAAATGAAATCTAATATTATACGTTCAATGGTTGCTTTTATGCTTGCAGCGATAATGTTGCTTTGCTTCTGCTCGTGCGGTAAGGGCGGTGAGGAGGAAACAACTGAGCCGACAACCGAGGTAACGACCACGAAACCTGTTGTTGTCACCGACTATAACCGCCTGACCGGTATTGATGATCTTTCTGATGCTGCAAAAGGCAAAAGACCTGTTGCAATCATGATCAACAACATCAAGGCTTCTCTGCCGCAATACGGCATTTCAAATGCAGATTTGATGTTTGAGGTGCTCGTTGAGGGCGGTATCACAAGAATGATGGCTGTTTACGGTGACTACACAAAGGTTCCTAATGTTTGTTCTGTCAGAAGCTGCCGTTATTACTTCCCGATTTTTGCTCATGGTCTTGATGCTGTTTACATTTGCTATGGCAGCAATCCAACCCTTGGCACACCGACGCTCAAACGAATCGGCATTGATTATTTCAACGGTGCCGAAAACAATGATGAGCTGATTTTCGGCAGGGATCAGAACCGTGTCGGCAAATATTCACGTGAGCATACGGCATATGTCAAGGGCGCAAATATGCAGCAGCTTTTTGATAAATACAATGTACGCACGGATTACAAAGAGGGAAAGGATACTTACATCCTCAACTTCAGAAAAGAGGGTGACCTGAAGGCTCCGTCAAAAACCGCTTGCGACAAGGTGACGTTGAATTTCTCAAATCAGTATTATTCAACCTTTACCTATGACAGTGCAAAAAAGGTTTATCTCAAACAGCATTCAGGCAAGGCTCACATGGATTCTGCAAGCGGTGAGCAGCTTGCCTACACAAACCTGTTTGTGCTTGAAACTGATGTTTCACTTTATGGCAGCGGTCCGCTTGTTCAGGTTGATTGGAAAGGCGGAACAGGCTATTACATTTCGTGCGGTGCAGTCAAGAAAATCAAGTGGTCAAAGAAAAGTGAGGGTGCTGCAATTAAAATTACCGACACTGAGGGCAAGAAAATCAAGGTCAATGCCGGCAAGAGCTACTTTGGCGTGATTAATTACGGTTCAACAAAAATTGCAGAAGTTAGCAAATGAAAAGAATAAATTGTGAACTAAAGATTAAAGTTTATTGAAAAAATTAACATCGACATAAAAAGCCTTGAATTTATTTAATTGCTTATGCTATAATTTTGTTGGTAAGGGTTGATAAATATTAGCCTTAAATCCAAATTTTATTGAAAGGGAGTAACGAACAATGGCAGAAATTATCACAAGAATCACAGACTTCGTTATGAGCTGTGTAAAATTCTTCCAGGATCTTATCAAGAAGATTCGTTCAGGCGACTTCGGCAAAGATGAAAAAGGCACAACTTCAGAAGGCGACATCGTTGCATAAGTTAATTGAAAACATATAACAGCCGAGGTTAACGCTTCGGCTGTTATTATGATATTGACTTTTTATATGGCGCATGACATGTTTTGCTCAGATAATATAAAATAAAAAGGAGAAAGATGCAATGGCACAGTTTATCAAAAGATGACAGATTTTCTTTTGGAATGCATTATTTTTTTGCAAGAGCTTTTCTCCGGCGAACTTGGCAAAAAAGAAGAAGATGAACCGTTTGATCCGGCAGATTTTGTGTAAACACTAAAAAACGCCCGTATCCGAATGTGGATACGGGCTGAATTTATTATGTAATATTTTACCAGTGAGCGATTCCGCAGTCACAATGGCGATGGCTTGTCATGCCGAAAATCTTCCAGAAGAAAACTTGAATTTTCCAAAAGAGCTTCGTGAATGCATTTGTGCTGTGACAGTTGCATGAGCATTTCGGCTGTTCGGGCTCGGTCGGTTCAGTTGGCTCAGTTGGTTCGGTTGAGGCTGTGTTTTTTCGCTGAGCTGAAAGCCATGAAATCATGCCTGTTTTGCCGACATCAATGGCGGTTCCGTTGCCGTCAATTGTTTTTCTGCCGCTGTAACGGCTGTCGTTGCTGTTCATATCATACAGAGCGTCAAGCCACGTGTTGTGGTTATAAAGAACTCCGCCTGTTGCAGGAGCATTATCATAAGTTGTTAAGCGGATGTTTGAACGGTTTGAAGTGTTACTCTTCAGGTTATCCCATGATGGTTCTGAATAAAGACTATAGGTTGCAAAAGAGTCGCTCTTGCATACATCAAGCCAAACAGACATATTTTTTAACTTGCTTGCATCCGACTTTGAAATTGATGCAGGCGGTGCAAAGAATACTGCGGCGGCATAGAAGTCGGGATAAGAAACGGCTTGGTTAATTGCGCCAACAGCACCGTAGCTCCAGCCAAGAATATAGATGCGGCCGGTGTCTACATTGTCTTGCTTAGAAACGAAATCATCGAGTGCAGCCTTGAGCGGTGAAGTGAGCAATGAAGAATTCCATGAGAGTGCTTGGTCTTCACGTGCTCTTGCAATTAGTATGTATGCACCGCCGGATTCGGTAAAGCGAGCCTGATATTCCTTGCTTGACCAATTGCAGGCAATGTTATCCGTCAATTCTTCTCCGGGGCGATGACTTTCACCCCAACCGGGCATGAAAACAACCAACGGATATTTTTGTTTGTCATTTTGTCCTTTCACGGGTGAAAAATAACTATAGTCAATTGCATAGTTGTTCTTCTTTGGTCCTTTTCCGCTCAGAAACTGTGCCCTCAGTGCGTCAATTCCCGCATTAATGCTGACTCCGTCATCTGCAGCAAAAGACATTGGAATGCAAAGTGCGAAAATCATCATTACGCAAAGAGCAGCAGCAATGATTTTTTTGCAATTTTTGATTTTTTTGTTCATATTGTGCCTCCTTGGCTTTATTGTAATTTATATTATCTCATTTTAAATGATTCCTGTCAATGGTTTTGAAAAAATATTTATATTATTGTTATATACTGCGACATTCTGCTTTGCTTTGTTGAATAAATCGGTCTGAAAACTGCCGGTGAAAAATAAATAAAAAAATTGCAGATTTTTTTCAAAAAAGTCTTGACAATATCGAGTTGATATAATATAATAATCGAGCGTTGTAAATGGCGTGTATGTGGCGGCATAGCTCAGTTGGCTAGAGCATTCGGTTCATACCCGGAGTGTCGTAGGTTCGAATCCCACTGCCGCTACCAATTTAGTAAAATTACGAGCAACGGTTAACCGTCTCGTTAATATATAAGGCCCGGTGGTCAAGCGGTTAAGACACCGCCCTTTCACGGCGGTAACACGAGTTCGATTCTCGTCCGGGTCACCATTTAAGAAGTACACAAGTTGTACTTCTTTTTTTGTTGACTTTACAATGCAGAGATGGTAAAGTATATCATAACCAAACGCATTAAGGAGTAATCAAAATGAAAGATTTATCAAAATATTACGGCGTCATGCCGGCGTTTTATGCTTGCTATGACGATGACGGAGAAGTCAGCGCAGAAAGAACGGAAGCCTTTGCAAAATATTTGCTTGAAAAGGGCGTGCAAGGTCTTTATGTTTGCGGTTCATCGGGAGAATGTATTTATCAGAGCAAGGATGAGCGTAAGCTGATTCTTGAAAGTGCGATGAAAGCTGTTGGCGATAAGCTGACAATCATTGCTCATGTTGGCTGCAACAACACAAAAGATTCAATGGAACTTGCCGCTCATGCAGAAAGCCTCGGCGTTGATGCAATCGCTTCAATTCCGCCGATTTATTTCAGGCTGCCTGAAGAATCCATTGCAAAATACTGGAACGATATTTCATCTGCTGCACCGAACACTGATTTCATTATATATAACATTCCTCAGCTTGCAGGTGTTGCGCTGACAATGCCGCTTTTCAAAAAGATGAGAGAGAACCCCCGTGTGATTGGCGTCAAAAACTCATCAATGCCTGTTCAGGACATTCAGATGTTCAAAATGGAAGGCGGCGACAACTGCGTGATTTTCAACGGACCGGATGAGCAGTTTATTTCGGGCAGACTCATCGGAGCAACAGGAGGTATCGGCGGCACTTACGCTGTTATGCCTGAGCTTTTCCTCAAAGCTGATGAGCTTCTCAAAAGCGGAAATTTTGAAAAGGCTTGCGAAATCCAGTACGCAATTGATAAAATTATCTATGCGATGTGTGACTGCAAATGTAATATGTATGCGGCTGCAAAGCAGATTTTGCGTGAACAGGGCATAAACTGCGGCGGTGTGCGTGCCCCGCTTGCAGATCTCAAGGAAGAAAGCATACCGCTTGCGCATGAAGTCAAGCTCATGATTGACGAAGCAATTGAAAAGTTTGTTAAGTGAGGATAGATTATGGACAGACAATATCTTGTTGAAACTCAAAAGTGGGTTAGGGAAGAGCTTGAACGCTCGGTTAATTTCTGGCTGAAAAACGGTATTGACAAAGAGCACGGCGGCGTTTACACCTGCCTCGACAGAACAGGCAAAATTTATTCCACCGATAAAAGCGTTTGGATGCAGGGAAGATGCGGCTGGATTTTTGCTCACCTTTGCAATGTTTACGGCGTAAAGCAGGAATGGCTTGATGCATCAAAATCCTGCCTTGATTTCATGGAAAAATACTGCATCAACAGGGATGCAGGCAGAAGAATGTATTTCACCGTGACAGCGGACGGAAAGCCGCTTCGTCAAAGGCGCTATTGCTTTTCCGAAAGCTTTTATTGCATCGCCAACGCTGAATACTACATGGCAACCGGCGATGAAAAATGCCTTGAAAGGGCAAAGCTGGCTTATCAGTTGATTTATGACCTCAACCATGGTATGAAAGACCCGACCGGCTTGGGCGCAAAAACAATTCCTGAAACACGTCGGGGCAGGGCACTTGCAAACCCGATGATTTTCCTCAACACAACTGCAATCATGCGCAAGGCTGACAAGGCAAATGAGGAACTATATGATAAGTACAGCGCCGAATGTGTTGACGAAATTTTCAAATATCATCACAAGCCTGAGCTGAAATGCACACTTGAAACCGTTGGAATGAACGGCGAATTTATGAGTGACGTCACCGAGGGCAGAGTGGTTAACCCCGGCCATGACATTGAATGTAGCTGGTTCGTTATGGAAGAAGCAAACAGAATCGGCGATGAGCAGCTTCACAAAAAGGCTCAAGAGGTATATCGTATGGCGTTTGAGGGCGGCTGGGATAAGGAGTACGGTGGTTTACTCTATTTCCGTGATTGTCTCGGTAATCCGCCTGAAGCATATGAACATGACATGAAGCTCTGGTGGCCGCACAATGAAATTCTCATCGCTTCAATGATGGCGTATCGTGACACGGATGATGAATATTACCTCAACAATTTCAGAAAAACGCTTGAATACTGTAAAACGTATTTCTCTGACCCTGAATACGGCGATTGGTACGGTTATCTGCGCCGTGACGGCAAACCGACCGAGCCGGCCTGCAAGGGCAGCACATTCAAAGGTCCGTTCCATCTGCCGAGAATGTTGATTATGCTTGACAGCTTGATTGATGAACTTTTGAAAAAATAAAATTACAATTTTAATATTGCGGGTGAACGTTTTTTGCTGAATGAAACATTGCCCGCATATTTTTACGAGCAAAAAACAACCTCGCTGCAATTCACAGCGAGGTTAATTGTTAAGTTTTAATGGTCAGATTAATAGCTGAATGTCCATGCCTCATCATCTGAACCTTCGAATGTTGCGTTACCTGAAGCGATTCTGATGCTTGCTTCACCATAACCATCCATCGGCATTACATAGTGAAGACCGATAAGCTTGCCTGCTTCGTTGACGGTTGCAGTGATTTCTGTTCCCGGATAATGCATTGAAGCATCTGTAATCGTTGCAATTGGAATATCAATTGATGTAAGGTCAAGAT
This sequence comes from Ruminococcus sp., assembly GCA_023667385.1. Lineage (GTDB taxonomy): Bacteria > Bacillota > Clostridia > Oscillospirales > Acutalibacteraceae > UBA6857. Next base: position 14,642 of record JAMPAE010000006.1, on the reverse strand, counting down.
AGCTGAATGCAAGCGAGTTATACTGAGGAACAGGAGCGGTATAGGTGGTTGATTCTTCAACAAGCTTCAGGGTGTAAACTGTGTTTGCGCCGTCTTTCTGAGCTGTTGCAGCAACAACGCCGTCAGCAGGAAGTGCAAACTGAGCGTTTTTTGGCGGAATTGCAGAGTTCGGAGACTGAACGCCGTCCTCATCTTCCTTACCGTTGTCATCAACGCCTGTTGCCTGACCGTTCTGGAAGTTATAAGTGAACTTTTCTTCACCTGCAAGACCCTGAATGATATTGTTTACGGTATTCTTGAGGCTTGCAAGACTCAAGTCTGTGAGGTTAATTGTGATTGTTTCTGTTCTGACGGCTGTCATGTTTTGTTCGGATTTGACTGCATTGATGGCGTCAGTAACATTTTTAAGGATTTCTTCCTTTGAAAGTGAAGACGGATCATTGTTTGCGGGAACTTTTGTGACAGTGCTGTTGTCTGCTGTTGTTTCGTTTGACTGGCTGTCATTTGTTGTTTGGCTTGCAATGTCGCTTGTTGCAGCTTCTGTTGTTACAACCGGAGCAACTGTTGTTTGCGGGGTTTGTGTGATGGGAGCAACTGTTGTTTGCTCTGCAATGTTTGTTTGCGGAACATTTACGGAAGTGCTCTGTGCTTTTCTTTCTTTATATGAACCGATTTCAAAGCCCATGAAGAAGAACCAAACTGCCAGAACAATGCTGACCACAATTCTAATTTCTTTTTTCATTAATAATCGTCTCCTCTTAAAAGTCGTTTGCATCAGCCATCTGATGCAAGCGGCAAATATGTGATTCTATCATATAGATATACGATACCCAATTTTGTTTTTTTTGTCAATAGGTATAGAGCAAAATTTACAAATATGTCGATAAAAGTACAACTAATAAACATAGTTATTATACATCTGTTGTATATTAAAATGGCAGAAGCAATAAAAGAAAAAATAAAAATTAACTGTCGACGTGTTTCGATGAATAAATCCCATAATAGCTCGTATAATTATTAAGTAACATCACCGAAAAATCAACACGGAAGATGTTCACGCTGATTTTCAGCGTTAAAACTTTGCAAAGGAGCAGACATAACCATGAAAAAAATTGTTTCACTCATCATTGCTGCCGCTCTTGTGCTCAGCCTTGCGTGCCTTGTTGCCTGCGGCGGAAAAGAAGCAGAGGACGACAAGAACAAGATTTCCAATGCGCTCACAACAACGGCGCCGCTCACAATGGATGATGCAAATGATGATTTGACGGATGAGTCGACTGATGATTCTGAGGCAAACACAGATGAATCAATGACCGGCAACGTTGACGATGACAACAACGGCGTCATTGAAAGCAAGGACAATGAAAGCACAAGCGATGACAAAGCAACAACCCTTGCAAGATAAAAGCATGGTTGTTTTACCTTATTCCTCAAAAACGCACAGTGTGGTCACTCAGCTGCATTGTGCGTTTCCTCTGTTTGTTACAAAATTATTTACAGAATAAAGAATTTGTGATTTTTGTTGCAGAATTTTAAAACTTTGATGTTTGCCTTGATTTTTGCTTAAAAATAAAATATTATATTAAAGGAAGATCCCAATAGTACATAATAGTACAAATTTTTTTAGGAGGTGCTTCAAAATGAAGAAAGACAAAAACATTAAAAAGTCGGCATCGCTGATTTTTGCTGCGGTGATGGTTTGCTTTTCATTTTTGTTTGCTTTTTCTGCTTCGGCGGCGTCGGCGAAAGCAATTTCGTCCTGCACGGTGACCGTTGCAAAAACAGTTGACTATACAGGCAAAACGCTCAAACCGACGGTTACGGTTAAATCAGGTAACACAACCTTGAAAAGCGGAACACATTACACTGTATCCTATTCAAACAACAAAAACTTCGGAACTGCAAAGGTTGTTGTGAAAGCAAAAAGCGGCAGCGGCTATACAGGCTCCAAAACAGTGAATTTCAGTATTGTGCCCGCAAAAGCGAAATCGTTCAAGGCAACAAGCACAACCTCATCTGTCACACTTTCATGGGGCAAAGTTGTCGGTGCAACGAAGTACATTGTGTATTCATATAACGCATCAAATAAGAAATACACAAAAGTTGCAACTGTCAGCAAAAACACTGCAACAATTAAAAATCTGAGCGCAGGCAAAACATATTCATATGCAGTTAAAGCTCAGGCCGTCAAAAACAAAAAGACATATACCGGTGCTTACTCTGATGTTTTCAGTTGCGCAACAGCTCCTGCAAAGCCGTCATCAGTGAAGCTTTCCGCAATCAAAGATACTTCAATGACGGTTACATGGAACAAGGTCAGCGGAGCAAGCGGCTACAAGGTTTATTCTTATAATTCGTCAAACAAAAAATATACCCTGCTTGCAACGGTTACATCAAACAAGGCAACCATTTCATCTTTGAAAGCGAACACTAACTATAAAATCGCTGTAAGAGCATATAGAAAAGTTTCAAACACCTTGTATTACGGTGCATATTCAGCCCTTGCATCGGCAACAACTCAACTTAAAGTGACAGCCAAAAGCACAACCACCTCGGTCACTCTGAGCTGGAACAAGGTTTCAGGTGCCAAAAATTACATTGTATATTCCTATAATTCATCAACCAAGAAATACGCCAAAATTGCAACCGTAACAACGAACACTGCAACAATCAAAAAGCTCAGCGCAGGTAAAACTTATTACTATCTTGTTAAGGCACAGTCGGTTAAGAATAAGAAAACTTACGTCAGCAATCAATCGCCGCTTTTCAGTTGTGCAACAGCTCCTGCAAAGCCGACATCGGTCAAGCTTTCCGCAATTAAAGATACATCAATGACTGTCACATGGGGCAAGGTCAGCGGAGCAAGCGGCTATAAGGTTTATTCCTATGATTCATCAAGCAAAAAATACACTCTGCTCAAAACCGTGACAACAAACACGGCAGCACTTTCATCACTGAAAGCAAACACAAGCTATAAAATTGCTGTCAGAGCTTACAGAACAGTTTCGGGTGTTTCATATTACAGCGACTATTCAGCTCTTGCTTCGGCAAAAACGTTGCTTGCAAAGGTTACCGGTCTGAAAGCGACTGCATCGGACTACGCAATAACGCTGAAATGGACAAAGGTTTCAGGTGCAGCAGGTTATAATGTATATTCTTATGATACCAAAACCAAGAAAGATATCAAAAAGGTTGCAAGCGTATCAACGAACAAGGCTGTGATTTATAACTTAGACATCAATAAGTCATATTCATATAGAGTTGAAGCCTATAACTCATCAAAAGCGGCAGGTGTTAAATCCGGCGTTGTTACAGCCGCAACAAAGAGAATTGATTATGTCACAAAATATCAGAACATTTTCAAAAGCGGAACGTTTAAGATTAATTTCAATATGCCGATTGAAGGTTCAGCAGATGGGCTTGACGTGATTTATGCAGCTAAAAACGGTGCGTTGAGCGTCAGTATGGATATGATTCAGATGGCTTCTGTCGACCCGGATTTGAAAAAGCAGTTTGAAAGCCTCGGCGAGGACATGGGCAGCTTCAACATCAGTTTGTATCGTATAGTTTCAAAAAAGAAAACCAAGAGCTATATTTGTATTGATGAGATGGGAGCATACATTGAATCAAGTGAAGCAGAAGAAATGCTGAAAGATTTTGATGTTCCGATAATGAATGAGCTGTTTGCACCGAAAGCTGCCGCAAACGCAGCAGTCACATGGTCAACGGCAAAAATCGACGGAAAAACACATTCAACCGCAAGCTATAAAACAGCTGCGAACGAAACCTGCACTTATTATTTCCTAAATGGCGAGCCTGTTAAAATTGAATTTAAAAACAGCAAAAATGAAAAAAGTGAAGTCAAAATTTCAAGCGTTTCATCAAGCGTTGAGGATATAGCGCTTCCAAAAGAATATTTGCCTTTGTTTGTGCCGGGTCTTTGATTTAACCTTGACAAACATCCTCAACTGAATTGTTGGGGATGTTTTGATAATTTAAGCTAAATCTCAGTTTGCGGAGATAAACTAATTAAAATTGTTTATACTTGGAAGGGCGGTTGCAATTTTCCAAAATCAGTGTTACAATAAAAAGCATATTAATTTAAGGAGGAGTTTTCTTGGACGAATTAGAAAAGAACGAATCTCTCCCCGAAGAGAACGTTGATGCCATCAAAGCTGAAGAGCCTGCGGCTGACACCGAAGAAACCTTTGACAAGGCTGTTTTTGATGAAGCGGAAAACGAAGTGAACGAACAAGACGAAGCACTTGAAAAGGAACTGAACGAAATCAGGGATATGTTTCAGCAGGAGCTTGACAAAGCTGCGAGCGGTGAAGCTGATGACAGCGAAATGCTCATTCAGGAGCTTGATGAAATTCATGAAGACGCTGAAACTGATGAAGACGATGACGGTGAAATTCCGGAAGATGAGCTTTGCGAATGCTGCGGAGAAAAAAGACGTGATGAATCGTTTGGTGAAGATTATCCGTATTGCGCCGAATGCCGTGAAATGATGAAGCGTAACCCGCTCAATTGGTTTGGTGTGATTGCAATTGTGCTGACAATCGGCATAACAGCGCTTTCATTCTTCCTCATAAAAGACGATGTGAACGATTTTTCTAACCTGATCGTTGCCGAATCAGCTTATTCCGAGCATAAACTTGCCACTGCTGCGTCCTATTATCAGCAATATGTCAGCCGGAAAAACGCCGGTGACAATGTTTCGATGAAAGCTGTCAGAAACATGATTTACACAATGGCTGACCTCGGCTATTACGGCGACTCAAATGTGCTCATAGGTCAGTATTACAGTGATGCTGCGCTTAACCGCCCATGGAATAAACGCCTTAAAGAGATTAAATCTGAATATGATATTCTGACGAATACATCAAACATCCTCAATGAAACTTTTGGTGATGCACTCAACGGCGGTGACCTTAATTATAAGGAAAACATGAAAAAAGCCGACAAGCTCATTGAGGAAAACCGAGAAACCGGTGAATACAGTGAAGCGTTCCTTGAATACGGGAAGTATCTGCTTATGCTCATCAATAAGGATGATGACGAAAAGCAGCTTGAGCAGCTTTTGAAAATTGAACAGCTCGACGGCGGAAAACATCCGTGGATTTACATCACAAACCTGATGAACATTGCATCAAATAACGGTGATGTTGAGCTTGTTAAAAAGTATTTTGACATCAGCATGGAAATCAATGCCGAAGAAACAACGATGTATCTTTATTATGCGAACGCCTATCGCTTCACGGAGAAGCCTGATGCAGACAAGATTCTTGAAATTGCTCAGCAGGCTGAAGAAATTTATACAGGTTCTCAAACTTCAACACCTGATTTTTACAGAAGCTATGCAATTGCTTATCTTTTCAAAGCGGACGGCGAAAAGGCAATGGATTCAATCACCAAGTATATGCAAAGCTGCCAGCCAACAGTGAATGATTTTAATCTTTATGCGCTTTGTGCTGCCTATGCTGACGATGATGAAGCATATAAATATGCAAAAGAAACGCTTGAATCTTATGGCTATAAAATCGGCTCATCTGTTGCAAAATTCAAGGCAGGCAAAACAACCCTTGAAAATGTTCTCACAGAAAAGGGAGGTGACATCTGATGACGACGTTTTATGTAATCATAAAATACCTCACCTTTCCCGGTGCGATGATCAGGGGCTTTTGGGAACACCTTGTTTGCCGCATTTGCGGAGTCCCGGTTGAGGATAACCGTCTTGTCAGACGTGACGAAATGAGCAGCCACATTGAGCATGAGCTGATTTCAACCCCGTCGGGAGCATTTGCAATCTGTTTTGTTCCTGCGTTCATGAATGCATTGCTTTCTTTCCTGCTTTTGATTCCGTCATTTTTGTGCCTGTTCCTTTTTGAAATGAGCGGCGTGGCAGTAACCATTGTAAACATCATCGCTTTTTGGCTTTCTGTTTCACTTTATGTCAATAGCTATCCGCTGGTTGAGGATGCGCTCAACATGAAAGAGGCAATCTATAAAAGAGGTAACCTTTTGCAGAAAATTTTCTATGCGCCCGGTTTCCTCGGATGTTACATCGGCGCATACGCCGAAAAATACTGCATTACATTTCTGCTTGCAGTTGCTGCAACTGTTTGCTATATAGTTGCTTTTTAATGAAATATTTCAGTATCTGTCTTTATTGACAGGTACTGATTTTTTTTGCTGTGGTTTGCACTGTAAACTGAGAAGAACAGAATCATTTTAACTTGAGTTAAGTTGACAATGCTGATTTAATTTAGTACAATAATTTGGTATACATATACAAGGAGGAAATACCATATGAAATATATTTGGGGAAACCCTGAAATAATTAAGGAAAACAAAGAGGACGGTCACGTCATTGCTCTCAGCTATGATGATGCAGAATCTGCTGTTGAACGCAAGCAGTCGCCTTATAAAATCTCACTCAGCGGAACATGGAAGTTCTTTTGGAAAAAAGGTGTTGCCGAACTTCCGAAAAAATTCACAAATGAAGCATTCGATGACAGTGCATGGGAGGATATTATGATTCCCGGAGTCTGGCAGTTCCAAAAGGATTACACAAAGCCGTGGTATTATGCAAATTCATTCCCGAATGCGCTTTCAAGAAATGAAAAGAAAATTCCGCAAATCAATGTTAACGATCAGGAGGTTGCCGCTCACAGAAGAAGCTTTAATCTTCCTGAAAGCTGGACGCAGAGAGAAACGTTTCTGCATTTCGGCGCAGCAAAGGCAGGTCTTGCCGTTTATGTAAACGGCGAATACGTTGGCTATTCTCAGGGTTCAAACACACCGCATGAGTTTAATATTACAAAATATGTTAAAGCCGGCGAAAACCAAGTGACCGCAATTGTTTATCGCTATACTGACGGCACCTACCTTGAAGATCAGGATATGTGGTTCATGAACGGTATTTACCGTGAGGTTTACATTTACAGCGAACCGAAGCAGACACTTCGTGATTTTTATGTCACAACCGATCTCATCAATGACTATAAAGATGCAAACCTTGTGATTGATGCTTCAATCAGGGATTACACCGAAGCAGCAAAATCATTTAAGCTTGAAGCAACCTTGCTTTATAACGGTGAGGAAATTCAGGTTGGTTCAACCGAAATCATCACAGGTGCAGGCTGCGTCAATAAAGTTGTGTTCAAAAAATTCATTGAAAAACCGGATCTTTGGTCAAGTGAAAAGCCGAACCTTTATACCTTGCTTTTCAAAACGGAATGTGAGGGTGTTATTACATATAAGGCAGTCAGAATCGGCTTCAAAAAAGTTGAAATTGTTGGCGAAAAGATTCTTGTCAACGGTCAGCCGTTGCTTATCAGAGGTGCAAACCGTCACGATTATGACCCTGACAACGGTTGGTATGTTCCCGATGAGAGATACATCGAAGATTTGAACATCATGAAAAAAGCCAACATCAACGCCATCCGCACAAGCCATTATCCGAACGATCCGAGATTTTATGACCTTTGCGATGAATATGGCTTCTGGGTCATGGATGAATGCGACCTTGAAACTCACGGCGTCAGAAGAAAGAACGTTCCGGGTGATAATCCGATGTGGACAAAGGCAGTTGTTGACCGCATGGAAAGAATGGTTCTGCGTGACAGGAACCATCCGTGCGTGTTCATGTGGAGTCTTGGCAATGAAGCAGGCGACGGCAGCAACTTCATGAGAATGAAAGAAGCTGCTCTTGCGCTTGACAACACAAGACAGTTCCATTATGAGGGCGATTTTGACTTCACAAAGAGCGACGTTATCAGCCGTATGTACCCGCTGGAGGACATGGTTGAAAAGCTTGGCAAAAAAGAGCCGATTACAATCACTTGGTTTGACAACATCGCAAATGCCCTTGCCGCAGACAGTAAGCCGATTGATAAATCTGCATACACAAAGCCTGTTGTATTCTGCGAATATGCACACGCAATGGAAAACAGCCTTGGTAACTTCCAGGAATACATGGATGCGTTTGAAAAATATGATAACCTTTGCGGCGGTTTCATTTGGGACTTTGTTGATCAGGCAATTCACAAAAAGAACGACAAAGGCGAAGATATGTGGCTTTACGGAAGTGACTATAACGAAAAGTCAAATTGGTTCGTGCCGCCGTATAACACTTGCGCAATTGTTGGCAGTAACACATACTTTAACGCAAACGGAATCATTGCCGCTGACAGAAAAGTTCACCCGTCAATTTATGAAGTGAAGAAGGTTTATGCTGAAATGAAAGTTGAAGCTGTTGACGCAGCAAACGGCAAATTCAAAGTGAAGAATAAGCAGCTTTTCTCAGACCTTTCTGCATTTAACCTTACCTATGAAATTACAGAAAACGGTGTTCCTGTTAAGAAAGGCAAGGTTGCAAAGAAAGCATTTGAAAAAGTTGCACCGCTCAGCGAAGCAGAGTTCACCGTTGATTATGGTTTTGATGAAATGCCGAAAGGCGAAGTTATCATCACTTTCTCATTCACAAGAAAGGAAGCCTGCCGCTTTGCTGAAAAAGGCTATGAGCAGGCATGGGATCAATACATCATCAAAGAAGCTGACAAGCAAGCTGAAGCGGCAGATGATGGTGATGTCACAATTGTTGGCGATGAAAAGAAGTTTGTCGTTTCCGGCAACAACTTTGAATATACATTCGTTAACGGTCAGCTTTTCTCAATGAAGAAAGACGGCACGGAATATCTTCAGGATGCGTTTAAGCCAAACTTCTATCGTGCATTGACAGACAATGACATCGACTTTTTGAACTTCACTCCGCCGCTCATTCCGGTTCATCCGCTTTATATGTGGAAGCTTTCGACTGATAAAGCAAAGAGTAAGGCTGTTCTCATTCATAAGTACAGCCACAGTGCATACATTGAAACTGTTATTGCTGCAATCGGTGTGAAGAACACGAAGATTTGCTATACAATTCACCCGAATGGTGACATTGATGTTAAGTGCAACACAAAAGCAACAATGGATATGCTTCGCTTTGGCTTGAAGTTTGTGATGCCAAGGAGCTTTGATTCGGTTAAGTGGTATGGCAGAGGTCCTCACGAAACCTATTGCGACAGAAAAACAGGCGGCAAAATTGCAATTCATCAAAAGAGTGTTGCCGACCTTGAACATCACTATATGCGTCCGCAGGAAAACGGACAGAGAACCGATGTCAGAATCATGGAAATCACAAACAGTGACGGCTGCGGACTTAATTTCACCGCAAAAGGTGATTCACCGTTCTGTTTTGCTTGCTATCATTACAGCATTGATGACCTTGACAAGGCAACTCACATTCATAAGCTGAAGCATAAAGACATGACAACAGTTTGCATTGACTTGATGCAGAGAGGTGTTGGCGGAGATGCTCCCGGCAATGCAATGCTCAGAGATCCTTACATCATGCACAAGGGAACAGACTTTAGCTTTGCGTTCCGAATAAGCACTGTTAAATAAAATTCAAATTACAAAGGTGATGCATTTAAGAAAGCATTGCCTTTGTTTTTGTTTTACAAAAACTGACAGAATTATTTTTTGCAGTTGTGTATAATTGAAAGCATTGCTGTTATAATAGGAATTAACAACATTCGCAACAAAATGCACAAATGAAAGGCAAAATCATTGTGAATCTTCTAACAAAAATAACAAAGACTATTGCGTTTTCCTGCAAGGAGTGCTATTATATTACTAATAATAGGAAAAATGCGAAGAAAATTAAAAGCTTTGCAGCAAAAAGAAAGAGAGGAAGTGGTTTGATGTTGCAGGAGAACAATCACAGTGATGATGTTGCGCTGTATTTCTTCCATCAGGGAACGAGCAATAAAGCATATGAATATATGGGTGCTCATCGGGTTAAAGATGAAGAAAACCTTGTTTCATTCAGGGTGTGGGCACCTCATGCAGCGACTGTAAGTGTTATTGGTGATTTCAACAATTGGGATAAGTCAGCAAACCCCATGACAAAAATCAATGACGGCGGCGTTTGGGAATGTTTTGTTCCCGGTGTAAAAGAATTTGATATTTATAAATATGCAATTACTGCAAGTGACGGTGTTACGCAGCTTGAAAAAACCGATCCATTTGCTTTCCATTGTGAAACGAGACCTGCCAACGCTTCAAAATTTTATGAGCTTGACGGCTATAAATGGCGTGACGGCGACTGGAAAGCACAGCTTGAAAAAACAGATAAGTATGCTTCACCGCTTAACATATATGAAGTTCATGCAGGCTCATGGAAATGCCACGATGACGGCAATCCATATTCTTATAATGACCTTGCCAAAGAGCTTGTGCCTTATGTGAAAAACATGGGATATACTCACATTGAAATGATGCCGCTTTCGGAATATCCGTTTGACGGTTCGTGGGGCTATCAGGTAACAGGTTACTTTGCGGCAACATCAAGATATGGCACACCACACGATTTGATGCATTTTGTTGACACCTGCCATGCAAACGGAATTGGAGTTATACTCGACTGGGTGCCTGCTCATTTTCCAAAAGATGCACACGGACTTGCCGATTTCGATGGTGCACCGTGCTATGAATATGAGGACAGCAAAAAAGGCGAACACAAGCAATGGGGCACCAAAGTCTTTGATTTTGGCAGAAACGAGGTCATGTCTTTCCTTTTAAGCTCGGCTGAGTTTTGGCTTGATAAATATCATTTTGATGGCTTGCGTGTGGATGCAGTTTCATCAATGCTTTATCTTGATTATGGCAGAGAACACGGTGAGTGGTCAGCTAATAAATACGGCGGAAACGAAAACCTTGAGGCAATTGATTTTTTGCGAAAGCTCAATACGTCAATTTCACGTGACTTCCCGCACGCAATGATGGTTGCAGAGGAAAGCACCGCATGGCCGATGGTTTCCAAAGGTGCAGACATCGGCGGTTTAGGTTTCGATTTCAAATGGAACATGGGCTGGATGAATGATGCGCTCAGGTACTTTTCGATGGACGGTCTTTCAAGAAAGTATAACCACAACCTTTTGACGTTTTCATTTTTCTATGCATTTTCGGAAAACTTCATCCTGCCGATTTCGCATGACGAAGTTGTTCACGGCAAATGCTCACTCATCAACAAAATGCCGGGCGAATATGATGATAAGTTCAAAGGTGTCCGCTCATTCATGGGATACATGATGGCTCACCCGGGCAAAAAGCTGACTTTCATGGGTCAGGAGTTCGGTCAGTTCATTGAATGGAAATATGATCAGGGACTCGACTGGCTGCTGCTTGATTATGAAAAGCACCGTCAGCTCCAGTGCTATTATAAAGAGCTTAACAAAATCTATAAAAAATATCCTGCTTTGTGGGAAATAGATTATGGCTGGGAAGGCTTTTCATGGTGCGTCAGTGATGACAAGGATAATTCCGTCATTGCGTTCAGACGAATTGACAAAAAAGGCAACGAAATCGTTTGCGTCTGCAATTTCACCCCTGTTATGAGAGAAAAATATTCCTTCGGCGTGGAAAAAGAGGGTACATATGAAGTTATCCTCAACTCAGACAGTGATAAATTCGGCGGAAGCGGTGCGGGAACAAAAACCAAGGTTATTTCCAAAAATGTCCCGATGCATGGATATGAAAACAGCATAACAGTAAATCTTCCGGGACTTACGGTTATGTATCTCAAACATAAAAAGAAGCCCGAAAAGAAAGCTGAAAAAACCAAAGCTTCCAAACCAATCAAAACAATCAAGAAAAATAATTAAATATAAAGCACAAACAATAAGGAGGAGTTAATATGGCAAAGAAAACTGAGTGCCTTGCAATGCTTTTAGCAGGCGGACAGGGCAGCAGACTCGGAATATTGACAAAAAACATTGCAAAACCTGCTGTGCCTTACGGCGGTAAATACAGAATCATAGATTTTCCGCTTTCAAACTGCACAAATTCAGGAATCACAACAGTCGGAGTTCTGACGCAGTATCAGCCGCTTGAACTTAATGATTACATCGGAAACGGCGCTGCATGGGATCTTGACAGAAGCTATGGCGGTGTGCACATTCTTTCACCTTATCAGCAAATTAAAGGCACTGAGTGGTACAAAGGTACTGCCAACGCAATTTATCAAAACATCAACTTCATCGACAGATATAACCCCGAATATGTTGCAGTTCTTTCGGGCGACCATATCTACAAGATGGACTATGCAAAAATGCTCAAATATCACAAGGAAAAGAACGCAGCCTGCACAATTGCAATGCTTGAAGTGCCTTGGGAGGAAGCATCCCGTTTCGGTTTAATGTTTGTCAATGACGACGGTTCAATCAGCGAATTTGAAGAAAAGCCGAAGAATCCTAAAAGTAACAAAGCGTCAATGGGTGTGTATATCTTCACATGGAGCCTGCTTCGCAAATATCTCATTGAAGATGAAGCAAAGCCTGATTCAGGCAACGACTTCGGTCACGATGTTATTCCTGCAATGCACGCAGCAGGTGAGAGAATGTTTGCCTATAAATTTGACGGCTATTGGAAAGACGTTGGAACAATCGACAGCCTTTGGGAGGCAAACCTTGATTTGCTCAACCCAAAAGTTGACCTTGATTTGACAGATGATACATGGAGAATCTATTCAAAGAATGTTGCAGCTCCGCCGCATTTCATCAGCGGAAAAGCAGAGGTTGAAAACTCCATGATTTCAGAGGGATGCCAGATTGACGGTGAAGTTGATTACTCAATTTTGTTTTCAAATGTTGTCATTGAAGAGGGTGCAACCGTTCGCTATTCAATTGTGATGCCCGGTACTGTTGTTAAGTCAGGTGCAGTTGTTGAATATTCAATTGTTGCGGAAAACGCAGTAATTGAATCCGGCGCACACGTTGGTGAAAGTCCGGAACAGATTGCAAACCTGGACGATTGGGGTATTGCAGTTGTCGGCGAAAAGGTAACCGTTGAAAAAGGCGCATTTGTGCCTGCAAAAGCCATGGTTGACCAAGATGTAAAGGGGGAGGAAGAATAATGATTGGATCTAATGTATTGGGTATCATTTACTCAAATGTTTATGATGAAAAGCTCAGTGACCTGACAAGCATGAGAACAATGGGCTCGGTTCCGTTTGCAGGAAGATACCGCTTGATTGACTTCGTTCTTTCAAACATGGTTAACTGTGGAATCAGCAAGGTTGGAATCAGCACAAAAAGTAATTATCAGTCGCTTATGGATCATCTCGGCACAGGTAAGCCGTGGGATCTTTCAAGAAAGCTTGAGGGCATGACACTTCTGCCACCGTTCAATCTTCTCGGAAGCGGCGGAATGTATAAGGGCAGAATTGAAGCACTTGAAAGCATGATGAACTATATTTCAAGAAGCAACAAGGAATATGTTATTCTTGCAGACTGCAACGTTGTTTGCAATCTTGATTACGCTGATATTATTGAAAGGCACGTTGAAAGCGGTGCAGACATCACAATCGCTTATAAGCGTGGCATCAAGCCGGCAATCAATGACACAATGATGTTTGATTTTGACGGCAACAGAATCACATCCGTCACGCTTGGCGATGCGCCGGGTGAAGCAGTCAATTATTCGCTCAACATCATCGTAATCAAAAAAGCCCTGCTTGAAAACCTTGTTAATTCAGCATCGTCAATGGGCTATGAAAGCTTTGAAAGAGACATCATCGGCAAAAATATTGATGCGCTTAACATCAGAGGATATAAAGTTGATGAAATTGCAAAAACTATTGACAGTCGTCAAAGCTATTATGACATCAGCATGAGCCTTGTTGCAGGCGAATATAAACAACTGTTTAAGGCTGACAGACCGATTTACACAAAAATCAGAGATGATATGCCGGCAATTTACGGGGTGAGCGCAAAGGCAAAGGATTCGTTGATTGCTGACGGCTGTGTTATCAAGGGCACAGTTGAAAACAGTATTTTGTTTAAAGGCGTTTATGTTGCCGAGGGTGCAGTGATTAAAAATTCAATTGTGATGCAGGATACTTACATCAGCCAAGGCTCAAAAATCAATTGTGCAATTCTTGACAAGGAAGTTGTTGTTAAGCCTAACAAGGAGCTTTCCGGCGCAACAACTTATCCGATTTACATTGGTAAAAACATTACAATTTGATGTTTGATATGCATTTGAGCGCCGACAAATCGGCCGGACTTCATTTGTCACGATTGTGTCGTGCCTGCTCAACTGCACAACTCAAAAACAATGTTGAATAAATTTCTCTCGTAAATATCTTTACGGCATCGTGCCGTTTTGGAAAGGAAGATGTAATAATGAAAGTTTTGTATGTTGCAAGCGAAGCACAGCCGTTCATGGCGAGCGGCGGACTCGGCGACGTTGCAGGCTCATTGCCGCAGGCTTTGAGAAGACGTCTCATCGGCTGCCGTGTTGTTATGCCGCTTTATGATACAATTAAACAGGAACTCAAAGACACAATGACTTTTGTCACAAGCATTTCTGTTCCCGTTGCATGGAGAAGACAATACTGCGGAATTTTCCAGGCAAAGCATAAAGGTGTTATCTATTATTTGTTGGATAACCAATACTATTTTAAGCGTGATTCAATTTACGGTCACTTTGATGATGCAGAGCGCTTCACGTTTTTTTCAAGGGCAGTGCTGGAAATGCTTCCGCACATTGATTTCAGACCCGATGTTATCCATTGCAATGACTGGCAG
>JAMPAE010000069.1 GCA_023667385.1 Ruminococcus sp. | reverse complement strand
CAAAGCAGGTTGCACCGGCAGGCTTTGCAAAACTGATTGCCGCCGTTGTTGCAATTGAAAATTGGGGCAACCTTGAGGAGAAAATCACAATCACAGATGATATGCTCTCTTTGGTGAAATATGATTACGGTGTTCGTACAGCAGGGCTGAAAGCCGGTGATGTATACACAAAAAGGCAGCTTGTTGACTGCCTGATCGTCTATAGTGCAAATGATGTTGAAAGCGTCATTGCAAAAAGTATCTCAGGCTCAAAAGAGGCTTTCCTTTCAAAAATGGCTGAAGTTGTTGCCAAAGCAGGCTGCACAAACACAAAAATTGTTGATATGCTCGGTTTTGATGCCGAAAATCAATATACAACTGCACTTGATGTTGCAAAACTTATCAAATATGCACTTAGCTCACCTGTATTTTCAGAAGCATTCAGCATGAAAGAAGTCACAATGCCTGCAACAGGTGAGAATAAAGAGCGTGTCTATCAATCAGGTAACAGGATGATGACCTCCGCAATACCTGACTATTATCACAGCTCAATCACCGGTGCAAAGCAAACCTCAACCGACGATGCAGGCGAATGTGTTGCCGCACTTTCAACAAAGGATGGCTATTCTTATCTCACTGTTGTCATGAAAGGCAAGCTGATGAACATCGACAGCGACTCTGCACTTGAAAACACAAGCATGACCGATGCAAGGATGATGATTGAGTGGGTATATAAAAACATCCGTTTCAAGGTGATTGCTGCACCCGGGCAGATCGTCAGCGCTGTTGACATCACAGCGGGCAAGGGCACCGATTCACTCAGGTTAACACCTGAGAAAGAGGTCTCCGCTCTCGTACCGTCCAAGGTTTCAAACGATTCCGTTCTCATTGAGCCAATTGAATCAACCAAGGCAACAAAGGTTCATGCCCCGGTCAGCGCAGGTGATGTAATTTGCCAAGCCAAAGTTTACTATGCAAACCAGGAGATTGCAACAATTAATCTTGTTGCCGCAGAGGATATTGGGCTGAGCCTTTTGGGCATGGTGATGTCGGCAATTTCAACCGTGCTGAAATCAACTGTGTTCATTGCAATTGAAGTGATTGCGTTGCTTATTCTTGTCTCATTTCTTGCAATAAAAATTTATAACATCATTAACGGTAAGAAACCTAAGCTGAGTGTCGTTCCGAAGCAAGGCAGCAAGAGCACCGCTCAAAACAGGGCAAAAGCGCCTGCAACCAGACCTGTTTCAAATCAAAAGCGTTCGTTAAATTCTGCTAAGTCAAAAACTGTGCAGAGTAATGCAACAAGAAAAACTCCTGTTGCAGCCAACAGACCACGCAAAAAATAATGTAATTGCCGACAGTTTAACTTTTCTGTTCAACTGTCGGCAATTTCGTGAATAATATATTAACTTTTCTTACAGTAAGTAATTATTTATTGACACTTTGCCTGAATTGTATTATATTATTAGAGTAGATTTTGTGTTCTGCGTATAAAAAGTGACTGCATTTCAGTTGTAATGACAGCATCCGACAGAACAATTAGGGGGATTACTTTTATGAAAAGAATGAGAAAACTGCTCATCGCAATGGTTCTGACTATTGTGATTGCGGTTTCACTGTCTGTTACCTCCAGTGCGGCAAGCTCCAAAAAATGGACTGCGGCATGGGGAACAGCTCCAACGCAAATCGCCGTTTCAGGCTATGACAACATTGCTGCCGTGCTCGAAAATGTTACGGTAAGAACTGTCATCACGCCAACAACAAGCGGCTCAAAAGTCAGGCTCAGGTTTTCTAACTATTACGGAACACGTCCGCTCAAGCTTGATTTGGTCACAATTGCTGATGCAGTTGAAACATCAATTGACCCAAATGATGCAACATCTGAAATTGATGTCAGCACGCTGAAAAATGTTACTTTCAACAACGGCTCGGCAACTGTTGAAATTCCTGCCGGAAAGGAAATTTATTCCGATGCGATTGATTTCAAAGTCACAGCAATGAAAAACATTGCAATCAGTATGTATGCAAAGGAAGCAACCGAAATTAAAACAATGGGTCTTTCAGGCGGCTCAACTTTCCTTGATTTGGGCGACAACACCGCTTCTGCAAAATCTGTCGGAATCAGCAACAAGGTGAATCCGTTTACGCTTGCAATTTTGAAAGGTCTTGCAAATTCAGCAGGCAACGATGTTGTTAAAACCGTGCTTAATCTTGTGCTCAATGACATGAAACTGTCGTTTAGCATTGTCAGCATTGTTCCATGCCTTGCAAGCATGGATGTTTGGACAGATAAGGACGCATATTCGATTGCTATTATCGGCGACTCAACAATTACAAACGACTTCCCGATGTATCTTGCTGAGCAGATCAACAACACAGGCACAAAAAATGTTGGCGTGCTCGGCAAAGGTATCCTCGGCAACAGAATCCTCGGTGAGGGTCTGGGCTATGTTGGTCTTGTTTTCGGTGAATCAATGATTGACCGCCTTGAACGTGACGTACTTTCACAGTCGAACATCAAATACGTTATTGTCAAAATCGGTGCGAATGACATCATGCACCCGGTTTGTATTGATATTCAGGAACAGTATCCGGGTATTCAGCAGGCAACTGCCGAAGAAATCATCGAGGGCTACAGAACCGTGTTCCAAAAATGTCACGATGCAGGAAAAAAAGTAATCGCAATTGGTATCACCCAATGGAAAGGTAACACACGTAACTATTTCAACACGGGTGATAAATATATCCGCACCGAAGAGGAATTTAAGGCAGACTGGCAGATTGCTCTTGACGTCAATGAATGGCTCAGAACTTCGGATGAGCATGACGGATACTTCAACTTTAACAAGATTTCGCAAAGTGAGAATGACCCGGATGCATTCCGCCCTGAATACACAGTTGACGGTGCACATCCGACACCTTTGCTTCAGCAGGTTTGGGCAAAGAATTTTCCGCTCAAACTTGTTGGCGTAACTCAGCACGTTCTCGGCGTGAAGCTTAACGCAACAACCGCAAAAATTAACGTTGGAAACACAAAGAAGCTGACTGCAACGGTTACTCCGTCAAATGCTGTTAACAAGGCTGTGACTTGGACTTCAAGCAATCCGAGCGTTGCTTCTGTTGACTCCACAGGTAAGGTTACTGCACTCAAAAACGGTACGGCAACAATCACCTGCAAGTCAGTTGACAACGGCTGCAAGGCAACCTGCAAGGTCACTGTTATCATTGCACCGACAAAGGTCACACTCAACAAAACATCTGCAACCATCTACACAACTAAATCACTCACACTTAAATCAACAATTGCTCCATCAAACGCAACAAACAAAAATGTTAAGTGGAGCTCAAGCAACACAAAGGTTGCAACCGTTGACAGCAAGGGCGTGGTTAAAGCTGTTGCCGCAGGCACTGCAACAATCACCTGCAAGGCTGCTGAAGGTTCTGCACAGGCAACCTGCAAAATCACCGTTCGCAAAAAGACGAATGTCACAAGCGTTACTCTGAACGCAACAGAAAAAACAGTTTACACAGGCAAAACCTATCAGCTAAAAGCCACGGTTAATCCATCGGCTGCAACTTTCAAGGATGTCACTTGGAGCAGCTCAAACAAAGCCGTTGCAACTGTTGATAAAAACGGAAAAGTTAAGGCGCTGAAAGTTGGCACAGCAACCATTACCTGCAAATCTAACGATAACACAAAAGCAACTGCAAAGTGCTCAATTACCGTCAAGGCAAAGGTGACCGGTGTTACGCTCAGCAGTAAGACTGCTTCGGTTTTCCAAAACGCAAAGCTGACATTAAAAGCAACGATTGCTCCGTCAAACGCTTCAAACAAAAAAGTTACATGGACATCAAGCAACAAATCAATTGCAACCGTAAGCAGCAGCGGCGTTGTGACAGGTATGAAGCCGGGCACGGCAACCATCACCTGCACAACTGCTGACGGTGGATTTAAGGCAACCTGCAAGGTAACCGTCAAGAAGGTTATCAAATCAACTGCGGTCAAGCTCAACAAAACGAGCATATCACTCAGCGATGGCACAAGCTATACTCTTACCCCAACGTTTACACCGTCAAACACATCATATAAAACTGTTACATGGAAATCGAGCAACACTTCTGTTGCAAAGGTCAACGCAAGCGGAAAGGTCACAGCCGTTGCTCCGGGCAAAGCAACCATCACCTGCACAACAAAAGACAGCGGCAAAACCGCAACCTGCGTTGTGACGGTTAAAGCAGTTAAGGCAACGGGCGTGAAGCTTAACAAAACGACCGCTTCTGTTAACGAGGGCGCTTCGGTAACGCTCAAAGCAACACTTGTTCCGTCAAATGCAACAAACAAGAATGTTACATGGAAATCAAGCAATACTTCCGTTGCAACCGTCAACGCAAGCGGCAAGGTAACAGCTAAAAAGGTTGGCACAGCAACAATTACTTGCACAACTAAGGACGGCAACAAGACTGCAAAATGCACTGTAACCGTCAAGCCGACAAAGGTCACAGGTGTTTCGCTCAACAGGTCAACGCTCAGCCTTGATTACGGCAAGACCTACACCCTGACGGCAACAATTGCTCCGTCAAATGCAAGCAACAAAAAGGTAACATGGAGGTCAAGCAACTCATCTGTTGCAAAGGTTGATTCCAACGGAAAGGTCACAGGCGTTGGCAACGGTAAAGCTGTTATCACCTGCACAACTGCTGACGGCTCAATAACAGCTCAGTGCACAGTCACAGTTAAAAAGACCGAAGCGATTGCAATCAAGCTCAACGTTGAAAAGCTTAATATGCAAGTTGGTGCAACCTATAAAATGACTGCTCAGGTTCTTCCTGAAAATTCAAGCAACAAAAAGGTGACTTGGTCATCCTCGGATTCATCCGTTGCAAAGGTTGACAGTAACGGCAAGGTTACAGCAGTTGGCAAAGGCTCATGCAGAATCAAAGCCCAAGTCACAAACAGCAACGTTGTTGCAACGTGTATCGTAACCGTAAAATAAAAATCTAAGCACTGGGGCAATTGTCTCAGTGCTTTTTTTGTGATAATAATATTGCGGGCAAGGTTTTCGATTAAGAAAGTCCTTACCCGCATTTGTTAGTTTTTGAAAAGTTCTCTGATAATTTCTTTTTCCTCGTCAGTGAATGATCTGCAATTAATGAATGAGTCAAGCCCGGTGGAATCTGCGGTTTTATGCTTGTTTCCGATGAGCTTATCTGTTTGCCGGAGCGATTGCACATCTTTAAAATTTTCTGAATTGAATAAAAGTGTTTTACCGTCGTCAAATTTTAATGATACATAAAGCTCTGCGTCATGCTTGAATAGTGGCGTGTCAAGAAAGCCATATCTGAGCGTGTCAATGTATAATTTATATTCTGTTATATCGTCAAATTCATAGTGTGCTGACTGTACATTCGTTGCGCTGTATTTATCAATGCCGCTTTGAGAAATTTCTGTTCGGCTTGTCACGCTTGCGTTGAACATGATGACGGCAACGATACCAACAACCAAAAATGCAATCACCTTTGTACAAAAGAGAATTATCCTATTGCGATTTATGTACCTCTTGTCAAAAACAGGCATCACCTGATGGTATTTCGCTTTCAATTTCAGATAGTTAATTTTTTTATTTCCGATTATCGGCTTTTTGCTTACAAGGCATATGCAGCCGACAATCAGCAGGTAAAAGGTAAGTGGAAGAGTTAAACCGCGTAATTCCTGATTTGTAACAGCCATCACTCCGGGCACAAAAAATTTTTTATGCATGACCGAAAAGAATGACAGCCAAAGTATCAATGCATCAGTGATTAACAGCACAACTCCGATGCCTTTGTAAATCAGTTGGTCAGCATCTGATAGCTTTGGATAGCGTTTTTTCTTCTTTTTCTGTTCAGACATGGTTATCGCTCCGTTTCAGTGAACAATTGATTTATGATTCTGATTTCATCATCAGTATGACTGTAATGATTCATGAACTCATCAAGATAGCGTCCATCAACACTTTTTTCGGCATTAACAAGCCTTTCGGTTACGTCCTGCATAGCGCTATAATTATAGCCGAAGTCTGAATTGTCAAAGCTTAATGTTTCACCGTCACTCATCGTCAAGTATATGTATATACTTGGGGGTGTGTAGTATTTTCCTCCGTGTCCGGAGTCACTGCCGATTTCATATGAAACCACACTGCTGTAACTATATTCTTTCTTTAGGTTGTTCAGGCAATTATAAATTTCAATTGAATTTGTTTTCAGCTCACTGCGCCCGAAAATACCAAAAAGTGAGATCAAATAGCAAACAACAACTGTTACAACGGCAGAGATAAGCTTGTTCTTCGCACTTTTTGGGAAGACATTTCTGTATTTATAGAGCTTGTGATTATATCGCTTATCAAACCTCGGAAGTGTAAAAAGGTACTTGTCATTATAATAATTGATGTTTTTGTTCCCGAAAATCGGGTACTTTCCTGTTTTAGATAATTCTCCAAATTTCCCGAAGCATACTAAAAGTGCAAAAGCAAAAGGCGCAATTGCCCATAACGCTGATGACGGCGTGGCGGCTAAAACATTTTCCTCACTCAAAAAGTGCTTTGTAGGCAGTTTTATGCGCTCATATGTATAAGCAATCACTCCGGCCAAGCTGATGAAAGTAAGCGCATTATAAATGAACTTGTCTGTTGCAGAAAGCGGCGGATAACGCTTTTTGATGAGATTCTTTTTCTTTTGTTTTGCCATGGTTTTCACTCCTGATGATTTGACAATATTCTACCATCAAAAATGCCAAAAGTAAATAATAAACAGAAAAATCCTGCAATTTTGCAGGATTTATAATTCTTTTATAGTCTTTCGGCATCCATACGTATCTTGTAAATTTGTTTGATAAATTCAGGCTGTTTTTGCATTGAATCTTTCATCTCAACCAGCCGCCGCTTGCCGATTCTTCTGTCAAGCAGGGCAAAGATCACAACCAACAGATTTTCACTTTGAATGCTTTTTTCAATGCTTTGATTGTCAAATTCATCAAACGCCGCATAAAAACTGCGTTGATCGAATGTACCTGAGCTCAGCGCTTTTTCGTCTATCGGTGATGTGTAAGTATCATCACCGGCAACGTAGTAGTTTCCGCAAAGTATTTCTTTGCCGTCAAGGCGGATTGAGGCTCTTCCCTCACGGTCATGTGAGTTTTTATAGGTTGTTACATAATATTGTATATGTCCACGCAGTGACTGAGCAAGATAATCATTTTCAAGCTTGTGCCTGATTGAACTCCATGTTGCCATTTGATACCTCCGTTATTAAAAAAGGCTCACAGATTTTACTGCAAGCCTTTCATGATTATTTTATAATGCTTTCGCCTGTCATTTCCTCAGGCTGAGGGAGGTTCATCATTTTGAGCATTGTGGGAGCAATGTCGCAAAGCTTGCCGCCCTCACGAAGCTCACAGGGATAGCCGACAACAACGAACGGAACAGGGTAGGTTGTG
>JAMPAE010000068.1 GCA_023667385.1 Ruminococcus sp. | reverse complement strand
TCAGCCCGATCATTTCGCAGTATTCTTCAACTTCATCACGTGTTATTTCAATGAGCGGACGAATTATGTTATCCCTGACAGGAGGTATTCCGCAAACACCTTTCAAGCCGGTTCCACGAGTAAGATTGAAAATGACGGTTTCAATACTATCGGAAAGCGTGTGCGCAACAGCAACTGCATCTGCGTTGATTTTGTTAAAGCATTCATATCGAACTTTTCTGCCGCATTCTTCTTCGCTTAAAGAAAGATCTTTTGCAAGCTTCGGAACATCGATACTGAAAACATGACATTCAATGCCAAGAGAATTGCAGAAGCAGCGAACAAAATTTTCGTCTCTTTTCGCTTCCTCACCACGAATGTTATGGTTTATATGCACAGCAGAGAGAACTATACCATATTTTTCTCTAATTTTACTTAAAAAATGCAGCAAACAAATTGAATCCGCACCGCCTGATACACCAACGACAACAGACTTAACGTTTGTGAGCATATCGTATTTTTCAATCGTGCTGATAATTTTACATATCATTTCTGAGTGTCTCCAAATTTGAGAAGAGAGTGTAATCACCGTTCCACATTGCTTCAACAGTTGTTGTTGGACCGTGACGGTTTTTGGAAACAATGAATTCAACCTTGTTTACCGCAGGCTTCTCCTGCTCAGGCTCATCATTATCAGTTGAATCACCGTCATCACCGTAATATTCGTCACGATAAAGCATGATAACAATATCGGCATCCTGCTCAATTGAACCTGATTCACGCAAGTCGGCGAGCTGAGGTCTGTGAGACTTTCCCCTACCTTCCGTCGTTCTTGCAAGCTGAGCCAAAACAACAACAGGAATGTTGAGATCCTTTGCCATAAGCTTGAGACTTCTTGTGATTTCGGAAACCTCCTGAACACGGTTTTCGATTCTGCCGCTGCCTTTCATGAGCTGTAAGTAGTCAACAAAAACGGCATCAACGTCACGCAAACGTCTGATTCGTGATTTCATTTCCGGAACAGTGATGTTTGATGTATCATCAAAATAAAGCTCGCATTTGCTTAAAATTGCGGTTGCTGTTGCAAGCCTTGCCCATTCATCCCCCGAAATGTCGCCGGTTCTCATTTTTGTGCTCTGCACCCTTGCTTCGGTTGAAAGAACACGCTCTGCAAGCTGTTCCTTTGTCATTTCAAGTGAGAAGAACAAAACCTTTTTGTTTGCCATGAGTGCAGTGTTACGTGCCATGTTGAGCGCAAAGCTTGTTTTACCCATTGCAGGACGTGCACCTACTATCACCAAATCCGAACGATTTAAGCCGGTAATAACCTTATCGAGATCAACAAAACCTGTTGTGTAGCCTTTATATTGCTCTGCATCAGCGGAACTGAGCTTTTGCAGCTTGTCATAAACTTCATTGATGATGATGTCACCGATTTTGGCAGGGCCTCTGGTGACCTTACCTTGCCTTATGTCATAGATTTTTTGCTCAGCAGAGTCAAGAAGCAGATCAGCCGAAACATCTGTTGCAGTTGAATCTTCAATGATTTCTTTTGATACGCCGATAAGAGTGCGTATATAGAACTTTTCTCTTATAATTTTACAATATGTTTCAACGTTGGCAGTTGACGGCACTGACTGGGCAAGCTGATAGAGATATGTCTTGCCTGTTGCATCATCGTAAATCTTATCACTTTTGAGCTTTTCAAGAACGATGAGTGCATCAACCTTACCCCCAACAGAATCAATTTCCTGCATTATAGTGAAAATCGACTTATGCTGCGGGAGATAGAAATATTCAGGCTTGATCAAAATTAAAATCTGCGGCAGGCAGTCAGGGTCACTGAGAACGCAGCCGAGAACAGCCTGTTCAGCCTCAAGGCTGAAAGGCATACTGACATCATCAAGGCTGATGATCGTGTTGTTATTAGGCATTATTATTCACCGACCATAACGAAAAGCTTCGCAGAGATTCCCTGATAAAGCTTAACTTCAAATTCATAAGTGCCGAATTGTTTAATATCATCAACAGTGATTTTTCTTTTATCTGTTTTGATTCCGAACTCTTTTTCAACCAATTCAGCAATTTCTTTTGATGTTACAGAGCCGAAAAGCTTGCCGTTTTGACCTGCTTTTGCAGTGATTCTGATTGTTTTGCCTGAAATTTTTGCAGCAGCTTCTTTAGCAGCGGCAGTTTCAGTTGCAATTCTGTATTTTTCGGCTTGCTCTTTATTTTTTAATTCTGACATTGCTTGAGCGTTTGCTTCTGCCGCCAAATTTTTCGGAAAAAGGAAGTTTCTTGCATAGCCGTCAGAAGCATTGACAAGTTCACCCTTTTTACCTAAGCCTTTAACATCCTGTTTTAAAATAACTTTCATTTGAATCCATCCTTTCTGCCATGTAAAAATGCATGACGTAAAAATCCTATTTGTCTAAGTATTTATCAATTGCTGCTTTAAGCTTTTCAATCGCCGCTTCCATTGTTGTGTCTGCAAGCTGGCATGCCGACATTGCCTGATGCCCGCCGCCGCCAAGTGTCTCCATGATAAGCTGAACGTTGATTTCGCCGAAAGACCTTGCTGAAATATTAACGCCGTTCCCGCTTTTATAAAGAACAAAAGAGGCCTTAACACCATCAATATTAAGCATTTCATCTGATGCTTGTGATGTTACCAATCTGATATTCGGGCTTTCAAATGCGGCAACGGAAATTGCACATTGATCTCTGTATTTTGCGGCAGAGTCGATAACAGCATTTCTGTCTCGGAAAATATCCATGTCATTGGCAAACAGCTTCTTAACCTCAACAGTATTGGCAGAGCGACTCTTCAGATATGCCGCAGCTTCAAACGTTCTGACTCCCGTTCTGATAACAAAGTTTTTTGTATCAAGCATGATGCCTGCAAACAGTGCCTGTGCGGCAAGTGAATCAATAACAGGCTTTGAATCAACATACTGAACGAGCTCAGTAACCATTTCCGAAGCGGAAGATGAATTTGGCATATGATAAAACACAACCGTGTCCTCAATAAAGCTGACTGACTTTCTGTGATGGTCAATTACCATCACCTTTCCTGCTCTGTCAATAAGCATTGGGCATTCAGTAAAATCCTGCTTATGAGTATCAACAACGATCACAAGCGTATTTTCCTTAACCTTTCCCAATGCGTCAACCGGCGAAACGATAAGATCTTTTCCGTATTTATCACAAAGCTTATCTGTAAGAGCACCGGCGAGTGTGGTTTTTCTGTCAATAACAAGATTAGCCGGCACAGAAAAGTGCTTTGCAATGCAATACATACCGATTGCGCTGCCAACAGCATCAAAATCTGAATAACGATGTCCCATAATCAGAACATTGTCGCTGTCTTTAATGATTTCTGCAATGGTTTTTGCAATAAGTCTTGTTCTGACTTTGTTTTTCTTTTCAAATCCTTCGGAAACACCGCCGTAAAATTTATACTGTGCTTCATGCTTAATTGCAACTTGGTCACCGCCACGGCTTTGAGCCATGTCAAGCGCCTGTTTTGCAGAATTGTTTGCATCATTGAGATTGGATTCTTTGCCAACGCCGATGGAAAGCGCAACCTCAGTATTTTTCTCATTATAAGTGAGATTTCTGATTTCTTCAAGGATTGAAAATTTATCATTTATCATCCTCTGCAATCCACGCTCTTCAACAAAAATCAGCATTCTTGCATTAGAAAATTTCCTGCACAGGGCGCCATAAGAGCTTGCCCAGTCATCAATCATCTGCTCAATTTTGCTGAAAATTGCAGCGCAGTCGCTTTCCTTGAAGTTTTGATATATTTCATCAGCATTATCAATAACGCAAAGCATGATTGACGGCCTTGAATCATAATACTCTTTTTCAACAAGACGTAATTTTGTTTCTTCAAAAAAGTAAAGCAAATATACATTTTCATCATCAAGCGCAATTTCACTTGAATAAATTGCAAAATACCGAGAATCAACCTTAACACGGAAGCCTCTGCCCTCAAGAAGCTTTGTAAGCTTCTCTTTTTTCAAAAGCTGCTTAATGTTTCTTTCTGAAGAATCGGAGTCGATGTCAAAACTTATTTGAAAACTATCATTAAACCAAATGATTTTGCCGTTTTCATCAATTACACAGCAAGCAACTGTCAACTTTGAGAATGCCTTCCCCTGCTCAAAATCGAGCTCATCAGCAACAGCATTGACCTGGTATAACAGCTTTTCTTTTTTTGTTTTAGTATAATACAGTTTTGCAGTCACAAGCACAGCGACGCACAAAAACTCAAGCAGAGAAATCCATATATTGAAATAAGCAGTAACTGCAACAAAAATAACGGCAGTTACCAATTCAATCAGGAATGTATCATACTTTTTCCACAACTTTTTCATATACAAATTGTCATCGACATAAAAGCACAAAGCCATTGCTACAGTGCTCTTATAATCGTTCCTTTCGGTATAATTAACCTGTGTTATTTAAACTTCCATCAAAATGGGAAGTACCATTGGACTTCGCTTTGTGCGCTCATACATCAAACGAGAAACATCATCCCTGATTCTTGCTTTGACTGCGCTCCAGTTTTTATCACCGTTTCTCATTATGGCTCTGTATGCAGTGTTTCTTGCTTCGTCAATCAAATCTTCTGCTTCTCTGACAAATACAAATCCACGTGAAACGATGTCAGGGCCTGAAATCAAATCTCCGGTTACTGCATCAAGTGCTGCAACAACAATGATTATTCCATCTTCACCGAGATGCTTTCTGTCACGAATAACAACGTTTCCGACATCGCCGACGCCGATTCCGTCAACAAACACGCAACCGGCAGGAACCGGGGTTGATTTTTTAATTTTATCTTTTGACATTTCAACACAAACGCCGTTGTCAACAATGACAATGTTTTTCTTATCGACACCCATTGACTGAGCAAGCTGAGCGTGTTTTAAAAGATGCTTTTGCTCACCGTGAACAGGAATGAAATACTTCGGTTTTACCAAGCCAAGCATCAGTTTAAGTTCTTCACGGCAGGCATGACCTGAAACATGAACGTCATACATTTTTTCATAAACCACTTCTGCACCAAGCTTCATCAGCTCATTGATAACATGGCTGACGGTTTTTTCATTGCCCGGTATCGGCGTTGCTGAAATAATAACGTAATCGTTTGGGGTAATTGCAACCTTTCGGTGGTCGGACAAAGCCATTCTTGTCAAAGCAGACATTGGCTCACCCTGGCTGCCTGTTGTGATGAGAACCAGCTCATGATCGCTGTATTTCTTGATTAGGTCAAGGTCAATAATAACACCTTCGGGCACTTTCAGATAACCAAGCTCTCGACTGACAGCAACAACATTTTCAAGGCTTCTGCCTGAAAGTGCAACTTTTCTGCCGATTTTGTGAGCCACATTGATAATCTGCTGGACACGGTGGATATTTGAAGCAAAGGTTGCAACAATTATTCTTCTGTTTTCGGCTTTTTTGAACAGCATTTCAAACGATTCACCAACCTTGCGCTCACTTTCAGTGAAACCGGGACGCTCAGCATTGGTTGAATCAGCCATCATGCACAATACGCCCTCGTTACCAAGCTGACCGAACCTTGAAAGGTCAATCATTCCGCCGTCAATCGGTGTGCTGTCAATTTTGAAGTCGCCTGTGTGAACAATTGTGCCGCCGCCGCATTTGATTGCGAAACCAACAGCATCCGGAATCGAATGGTTAACATGGATGAATTCAACATCGAAACAGCCCATTTTAACGTGCTCACCCGGATTAACAGTGTTTAGTTTAGCGGTGCCCAAAAGTCCATGCTCTTTTAATTTTCCCTCAATAAGACCGTTGGTGAGTCTTGTGCTGTAAACGGGGATATTAACGATTCTGAGAAGATACGCAAGAGCGCCGATGTGGTCTTCGTGCCCGTGAGTAATTACGATACCTCTGATTTTGTCTGCGTTTTTTTCAATATACGTGAAATCAGGAATTACAAGGTCAATTCCGAGCATATCCTCATCCGGAAAAGCAAGACCGCAGTCAACAATAATCATGTCGTTTTCATATTCAAAAACTGTCATGTTTTTGCCAACTTCATTGATACCGCCGAGGAAAGCAACTTTAATTGGTTTTGCCTTAACGGGAGCAGTTTGTTTTTTTACATTCTTTTTATGTTTATAATAAAACGGTTTGTTTATTTTTGGCTTACTTTGATTTTTCATCTGTCTTGGTTGCGCTTTATTGGTGTTCTTTTCGCTCATTATCGGTTGAAACACTCCTTTTGAATTTGTAATAATTATATATCCGTACACATTTACGGTCAAATGACCATAAACCAACCCATATTAAATTAATACTGCCATCATACTATTTTTTTCCGCTTATGTCAAGTTTTAATCTTTGCAGTTTGACTTATAATCTTAATTTACTTTCGCTGATTTGAACAATTATTTCAGGCGGCGATTGAAAATTTGTCTAAAAAATTTTCTAAGGTCAAGAATTATTTTTAGATAAACGGAAGGGGTTGTGATTTATATGATGCCGTTGATGATTCGTGGTATTATTATCTATCTTATTATAATTGCAGGGGTACGCCTGATGGGTAAAAGGCAAATCGGTGAGCTTCAGCCTGCTGAGCTTGTTATTACTATTCTTTTGTCGGAAGTTGCCGCCCTGCCCTTACAGGACAGTGAAACACCCATGCTTCAAAGTCTTGTCGGTATTTTTCTGCTTATTGCGCTTGAAGTGATTTTTTCTGTGATTTCAATGAAATCCAGAGGTTTTCGCACTTTGCTTCAAGGTCACTCGGTTATGGTGATTAAAAAGGGTGAAATTGTTCAGGAAAACATGAAACTGATTCGCTATAGCGTTGACGACATAATCGAAGCACTCAGACTCAAAGATGTTTTTGATATATCAGAAGTTGACTATGCATACATCGAAACAAACGGCTCAATAAGCGTTTTGCTGAAAAAGGAAAATCAAACGGTCACAAATTCGGATGCCGGCATCAAAGTTGAGAATAATAAGCTTTCATGTCTTGTTATCAGCGATGGCAAGTTTGTTAAAAATGAATTTGAAATATGTAATCTGACTGAAAATGAGCTAAAAAAAATTCTGAGCAAAAATAAATTAGCTGCCTCAGATGTTCTGCTTATGACACATTCCGAGGACGGCAGATCAAATATAGTTGTCAGAAAGGAAAACCTTTAAATGAAAAGATTAATTTTTGCGTTGTTTCTCTTGCTTTTATGCTTTTTCTTTTGTGCATCAAGTTACTATCTGCTTGATACCAAAACAGATAAGCTCATCTCATTGCTTGAAGGTGCATCAAATAGCATCACGGTCAACGATGAAAGCTCTGCAGCAAAAAGCCTTGAAAATTGTGCAACCGATTGGAAAGCAGATCAAAACATTTTCCATGTTTTTCTCAATCATAAGATGCTTGAAAGCCTTAATATAAACATTCCGTCAATTTTACCGCTTCTTCAAAAAGG